>CAYNGM010000037.1:6518-10526 GCA_964396565.1 uncultured Anaerolineaceae bacterium
ATGCCCGACGCCCTCCTGCCCTACCGCCCGGCTGCGACGGTCGACGTGGCCCCGTCGTCGCTCGGCGCATTGCTCGGCGCGGTCCCCCCGGGTGTCGCCGACGTTCCGGCTCTGAGCGGCGAACTGGCAACGCCAGGCGGACGTGCGCTCGCCACGAGCGGTGATCGGGTCGTCGCCGCCGAACGGGTCTATGGCAGCGGCTCGGTGACGCTCATCGGCTTCGATCCGACTGCCGACTGGCTGGCCGGGAGCAAGCTTGGCGACAACCTGTGGCGCCGCCTCATCCCGACGACAGCGATGACGAGTGGCCCGACCCTCTCCGATGACAGCCAGATCGTCTCCGCAGCCGCCCAGCTGCCGTCGCTTGCGCTGCCACCGATCACGGGTCTGGTCGCCCTGCTGGGGGCATACATCCTGCTCATCGGGCCGATCAACTACCTGGTGCTCAAGCGCCTCGACAAGCGCGAGTGGGCGTGGGTGACGATGCCCGTCCTGATCGTCGTGTTCGCGGTGGTCGCCTATGGGTTCGGCTCCCTGCTCCGTGGCAGCGAGATCATCGTCAACGAAGTCGCCATCGTGCGTGGAGCGCCTGGGGCCACTGAGGGGACCGTCCAGGCCTACCTGGGTGTGTTCTCGCCATCGCGCGGCACCTACCAGCTCGCCGTCCCCGGTGGCGCTCTCCTGTCCTCCCCGGTCAACGGTGACTTCAGCAGCGGGGACGGAAGCGCCGCTGCGCTCGATGTCCTCCAGGGTGATCCGGGGCGGGTCCGCGACCTCGGCGTCGGGTTCGGGTCGTTGCGTACGATCCGCGCGGAGAGTGCCGTGAAGGTCCCGCTGGTGACGGCGGACATCCGACTCGAGGATGGCAGGCTGCGGGGAACCGTGCGGAACGAATCGTCCACCGTGCTGGAGAAGCCGGCGGTCGTTCTCGGGGGGACGGTAGCGACGCTCGATGACCTGGCCCCGGGCGCGACGGCATCGGTGGATGTCGCCATCCAATCCGGTCAGTTCGGCCAACAGCTGTCGGACAAGGTCGTGGGACCGGTCTTCTTCGGCGATCCACGGGGGCTCGGGGACGACATGACGACGCTGTATGCGCGCCACACCATCATCGATCAGCTGACCTATGACCCGAACTTCGGCTTCACCGGTCAGCTCCCGGCAGATGGGCCGGTCGTGCTGGTCTGGACGGACGAGCCGCTGCTCGATGTCCAGATCGCCGGACAGACACCCAGGCGCACCGGCAGCATCCTGTACTTCCTGCCGACGGACCTCGCCATCCGCGGCGACGTGACGTTCCGCAACGATCTGCTCCGCTCCACCGTGGTGTCGTCCGAAGCCGGCTTCTTCAGCAAGGACCCGTACTCGGTCAACATGGGTCGCGGGACGGCGCAGATCGCCTATCGACCGATCGCCTTCGATGGCCCCCTTGACGCGACCGGACTCGTGGTCGGCCTCAATACCGGCGATATGGGTGTCACCATCGATCCACGTCCGATCACTCCGGTGGCCGGCCTCGCTGACCCATGTGCCGATCCGACGGCGGAAGCCTGCCAGGGTCTGATCCAGAATGGGCTGCCCCAGGTGGAGCTGTTCGATCTGACCGACGCCACCTGGAAGCGTCTGCCGGTGATGGCCTCCGGCATCCCGTACGCGGTCGCAGACCCGGGTCGTTACGTCGACCCGGACACCGGGTCGGTCCTGGTGCGTTTCGTCAACGATCACAGCGACGGGACCGGGTTCAACTTCGATGTCGCCATCTCCGGATCGCTTCGATGACGGAGATCGTGCGGACCGAGGGTCTGGTCAAGCGCTACGACGGGATGCTTGCCGTGGCCGGCGTGGACCTGTCGGTCGAAGCCGGCGAGATCTACGGGCTGGTCGGACCGAATGGGGCCGGCAAGACGACCACGCTGCGCATCCTCGGGACGCTGCTGCAGCCCTCGGCCGGTATAGCCGAGGTCGCCGGCCATTCGGTGACACGGAACCCCGACGACGTGCGGCGCGTCCTCGGCTTCATGCCGGACGCGTTCGGGGTCTACGACGACATGAAGGTCTGGGAGTACCTGGACTTCTTCGCCCGCTGCTATGGGATCGATGCCCCGGCCCGGCGACGGATGATCGGCGACCTGCTCGATCTCGTCGATCTCGGCGACAAGCGCGACACCTATGTCCAGACCCTTTCGCGGGGCATGCAGCAGCGGCTCTGTCTGGCCCACGCGCTGGTCCACGACCCGCAGGTCCTGCTGCTGGACGAACCGGCCTCGGGCCTTGATCCCAGGGCCAGGGTCGAGCTGCGCGAACTGCTCCGCGAGTTGCGTGGTCTTGGCAAGACGATCCTGATCAGCAGCCACATCCTCCCCGAACTCGAGGAGCTGTGCACAAGCGTGGCCATCGTGGATCACGGTCGCGTCCTGGCCCAGGGCCGGATCTCCGACATCGAACGACGCCTGCGGTTCGGCGCGGTCCTGCGCGTGCGCCTGTTGGCCGAGACCGATGAGCTGGAGCGTGCCCGCGCCTGGTTCGCGACCGACCCCGACGTCGCATCGGCCGTCGTGCTCGACGACGGGACTATCGAGCTCGGCTTCCGCGGCGATGACGCGGCGACGGCCCGGTTGCTCAGCTCGGCCGTCGGGGCTGGCTGGTCCATCGTCACCTTCGCCCGGGCCGCCAGCGACCTCGAGGAGCTGTTCCTGCAGGTCACCGGTGCGCAGGGGACCCCGATGGAGGCCGCGTGATGGACGAGGCGATCAGCAGTCCGGGAGTCCCATCGCCGTCCGGGGCTCCGCGGCGGCGACGCGTCGGCCTCTTTGTTCGCGCAGTCGGTGGCATCTCTGCCATAGGTGTCAAGGAGTTGCGCGGTCGGATGCGTGGCCGCCGCGCATTCGCCATCCTGACCATCTATCTGCTGTTGCTGGCCGGCTTCGCGTTCATGGTCGAGACGCTGATCCGACAGAGCTACCAGACGGGTTTCGGCTCAGCCGCGTTCGCGAGCGCTGCGATCGGCCAGGGCATCTTCGCCGCACTGCTGATGCTGATGACCCTCCAGGTCGTCTTCCTGGCGCCATCCTCGACCGCCGGCGCGGTCAGTCTCGAGCGCGAGAAGCAGACCCTGGAGCTGCTCATCGCGACACCGATCAGCTCGTTCGCGATCGTCGTCGGCAAGCTCCTGTCGGCGCTCGTCTACGTATTCCTGCTCATCGCCGCCTCCATCCCCCTGATGGCGATCGTGTTCCTGTACGGCGGGGTCGCGCCCGAGGACGTCGTCAACGGCTATATCGTGCTGCTGGCGACCGCCCTCGGTCTGGGCTCCTTCGGACTTCTCTGCTCGAGCGTCGTCAAGCGGACCACGGCAGCGACGGCGATCACCATCTTTGGTGTCCTGGCGATGACCATCGGGACGGCATTCATCCTGATCTTCTGGGTCGCGATGGGCACGATGGATAACAACGGGAACCGTGTCGGCGGCCTGTTCGGGCAGCCTCCCCCTGCCGTCCTGGCCTACGTGAACCCGTTCATCGCCCAGGCCGACGTCCTGTGCGGGACGGAGGACGCGTTCGGGGGAGCGTGGTGCTCTGGCGTGAACGCGTTCGTTCCGACCGTGGAACGTGGCGTGATCATCGACCGGGCCAACCCCCAACCGATGCCGATCGTCGACGACACCCGTGGCGGTATGGGTGCCGGTGGTGCGGTCATCGCGGCCAACGGTGAGGTGATCGCCGTCGATGCCGGCTCCGGTGTCGGGGTCGCGGATGACATCGGACCGGCCCCGGCCGTCGCGGGCGGACGTGAGACGGTCTGGGTGAAGAGCGTGATCACGTGGCTGATCCTGTCGGTCGTCTTCTTGGCCCTCGCCATCCAGTCCGTGTCGCCGACCCGTCGCTGGCGATTGCGCCGAGGACCACGGGCCGGCCAAAGGACCGGGTCATGACGAGGCGGCTGCCACGGAGCACGTCTCAGCTTGGCCGCGGGCGGCCTGGAGAGACACCCGCGCCCGTGGTTCCGGCT
>CAYNGM010000037.1:10536-12008 GCA_964396565.1 uncultured Anaerolineaceae bacterium
CGAGCGGTGATCGGCGAACCTCTTGACACCGATCTTGTCGCGATCCGACGTGGCCTCATCCCCCACCGCCGCAGGCTGTGGATGCGTCGCATCGTCCGTCGTGCGTGGATCACGGTCGCGCTCGTCCTGATAGCCGAGGCAATCCTGTGGACCGTTGCGCGGTTCATCCCGTTGGAGGCGGCACCCGTCATCGCTTCGGCGATCCCGGTCGTTGGCGCGCTTGGCCTCCTCGTCGCGGCCATCCGGGCCCGTCCATCGATCGGCGAGACCGCGCTCGCGGTGGACGGCGAGGGAGCCCTGGGCGATCGAGTCTCGAGCGCGCTCGAGCTCGCCATCGGCTTCCCCGAGTCGGCCAGACCGTTGTCGCACGATGCCGGCCTCGACGTTCCCACGACCGACGATGCCGCGGAGACGGACCGGTTCGTGCGGCGCCAGCGCCGGGACGCACTCGCGCGTCTGCGCACGGTCCCGCCTCTGTTTCGCCCACGCTGGTCACGCGGCCCGGCGGTCGCGATCATGGCTGCGGTGGTCCTCCTCGTCCCGGTCCTGATCATCCCGAACCCACAGGACGCAGTCATCGCCCAGGAACGCGAGGTGCGGTCCGAGGCGACACGTCAGGCCGAGCGGCTCGATCGCCTCGCCGATGAACTGGAGACACAGGGACAGAAGCCGGATGATCCGCGGACGCGGTTGGCCGAGGAACTGCGCGAGCTTGCGCGACAGCTCCGCGACAAGCCAGCGGACCTCGCCGCGAACCTGCGGCAGCTGGGCACCGTCGAGAACGACGTCCGGGCACGCATCGATCCATCCACCGAGCAGCGCGCCTCGGCCATGGTCTCGCTGGCCCGATCGCTGTCGCGCGCGGCAACCGGCAAGCCGGATGCGAACCGCGACGGTGATCCGAAGCAGACGCAAGAGGACCTCGAAAAGGTGGCCGAAGAGCTGGACGGGATGACGCCCGAACAGCGACGCGAACTCGCCCGCCAGCTGGCCGAGATGCAGTCGACGGCGGCCAGCGCCGATGGGGCGACGGCGACCGCCCTTCAGGATGCCTCGCAGAGCCTTGCCCAGGGCGACGTCGAGGGAGCGAAGTCGGCGCTCGATCGACTCGGGTCGTCGCTGTCGGGAACGCAGGCACGTGTCCAGACCAACCGCGATCTTGCTCGGGCCGCATCGCGCCTTCAGGACGCCCGGCGACAGCTTGCGAACGCCGGGCAACAGGGGCAGGGACAACAGGGACAAGGTCAGGGCCAGGGGCAAGGTCAGGCGAGTCCGCGTCCGAGCGGGCAGGGACAGGGTCAAGGGAGCCCCGGCCCCAGTGGTCAGGGGCAAGGCCAGGGTCAAGGTCAGGGCCAGGGTCAAGGCCAGGGTCAAGGCCAGGGTCAAGGTCAAGGTCAGGGTCAGGGCCAGGGTCAGGGTCAAGGCCAAGGGCAAGGCCAGGGTCAGGGCCAGGGCCAGGGCCAAGGTCAGGG
>CAYNGM010000038.1:0-2077 GCA_964396565.1 uncultured Anaerolineaceae bacterium
TGATGCAGTGGGTGCCGTTCGGGGGTCCCGAGGAGGACTTCAAGGAGCACCTGCGCACGTTCGCGACGGTCTTTCCCCACATGACGGTCGTGCGTGGAGCCGGTGGGTACGGGGCCTACATGCTCGGGTCGGAGGAGCCCTTCGCGCTTGATCCGGAGGTCGCTCGCGAGGTCCTGGCACGACCCGGCGTGCTGGAGGACATCTCCTCTGCGTATGACTCCCCGGCGTCGACGGTCGATGACTGGATCTCGGTGATCGAACGCCAGACGTGGTTTCCGAACGCTGCGGCCGTCAAGGCGTATGTCGGCGAGGGACCGATCATCACCGATGACCACCCGCGTCCCGAGTACTTCCTGCTCCGTCGGCTGGCCGACGCCGCACCCGATCGCTGACTCGGGTGACCGCATGCACCGCCGCGCCGGTTGCCCGCGCAACCATCGCGCCGACATCGATGTATCCTCGTTTCGATGACCGCCCAAGTCCTTGATTCGGAGCCCGCCTGTCCGGGGAGTGGAGTACTCCCTGCCGGTATCGACCAGACCGGCGTCGGCCAGGCCGGATCGTCGCTGCGCGCCGAGCGTCGACCCTTCGCCGACATCCCGCGCGAGACCTGGGATCGCCTTGTCGCCCGAACGCCGGCTGCGACGCCCTTCTCGAGCTGGGCGTTCCAAAGGGCATGGTGGGATGCCTATGGCGCCAACGCCCACGAGGAAGTCCTGTGGGTCACCGACCCGGCCGCCGTCGGCGCCGCTGACCCGTCCGCTGACCCGGTCGCCATCGTGTCGCTCATGCATCGTCACGAGGTCGAGCCCAGCGACGCGCTGACCCACACGTTCATGCGCCGAGGGCACGACCACGACCTCACGCCAGTGGCACCGACTGCCAAGGCGATCTTCTTCGGCGCCTCGTATCACGCCGACTACGCCACGCTGCTGTGCGACCCGTCCGACCTCCCCGCGGTGAGTGCGGCCGTCGCGACCTACCTTGCCAGCGACGCTTCCGGGGACTGGGACGTCGTGGACCTGCGCCGACTGCGCTGTGTCGACCCGGCCGGCGACGCCCTCGCGGCCGCGCTTGGTGCCCTCGAGATGTCGCACGGCTGGACCCTGAACCTCGAGCGCGAGGATGTCTGCCCGGTGGTCACGTTCCCGGACGGCATCGGGAGCGACGTCCAAGCCTACCTGGACACGCTCGGCAAGAAGGAGCGTCACGAGATCAGGCGCAAGGTCCGGCGCGCCGAGGCGGTCGGTGAGATCGCCCTGACCGATTCGACCGACCCGCTGGCCGACCTCGAGTCATTCATCGAACTCCACCAGAAGCGCTGGGGTGATCGAGGTCTCTTCCCGGACACGCCAGGCGGGGCTCAGAGTCGAGTGCTGTTTCGGCGGCTGTTCGAGCTCTTCGGAGTCGATGGCCCGCTTCGCCTCGCCTTCCTGTCGGTCGGTGGTAGACGGATCGCGGCGGGCGTCCACTTCGAGACCCCCGACGGCATCCTCTACTACAACGCCGGTGTCGATCCCGACGCACGCGATCTTTCGCCCGGAGTGCTGATGGTCTACGCCTACGTCGTCCGGGCGCTCGCGGCCGGCGTGCGCCGGATGGACTTCCTGCGCGGCGACGAGCCCTACAAGTACGAGTGGGGTGCCGTGGACGAGCCGATCCAGCGTCTCCTCCTGCGTCGGTCGGTCTGAGTCGATGAGCGCTCCCGGGCCCGGCGACCCCTGCCTCGAGACGGTCACGCGACCACCTCTCGTCGGCGGCCGTATCCGCGTCGTCCAGGTCCTCGCCACCGGGACCAATGGTGGCGCGCAGGAGCACCTGTACTCGCTGGTCAGCCGGATGGACCACGAGCGCTATGACGTTTCGATCGTCTCGCTCTCTCCGGGGAGTGCCGTCCGCAAACTGGAGCACGCGGGTTTCGACGTCCTGGTCATCGACGAGGCTGACGACGCGATCGCGGTCGGTGCTCTCGCTGCGCACCTGACCGACGTCCGTGCCGACGTCATCCACAACCACATGTTCCGGGCGGAGACGATCGGGACACGCGCGGCGATGGCGCTGGCGGGCATCGGGCATC
>CAYNGM010000038.1:2087-7723 GCA_964396565.1 uncultured Anaerolineaceae bacterium
CCGGCTATCGCTCATCGTCGTTCCACCTCCCTGATTCCTCGCGGATCCGTTCCGAGGAGGACCGCCGACACCTGCGCGACCTGACGCCGCACATGGACCAGCTGATCGCGGTGTCGCGGGCGATCGAGCACAAGCTCGTGGACGAGGAGCGTACCCAGACCCCCGTCCGCCTCATCTACAACGGCGTGGACCTCTCGCGCTATGACCGCCAGGAGCCGTGCTGCACGCTCCCCGACGAGTACGGGTTGGAGCCAGGTGCCGAGTTGGTCGGTGTCGTGGCTCGGCTGGAGCCTGAAAAGGGGCACCCGACTCTGATCGAGGCCTGGCCGATGGTGCTGCGTGCGCGCCCGTCCGCCTATCTCCTGATCGTGGGCGAGGGCTCCCGACGCGAGGCGCTTGAGGACCAGGCTCGCGACCTCGGGATCACGGACCGGGTCGTGTTCACCGGTCGGCGCGACGATATCCCCGCGGTGACCGCGGCGCTCGATGTCGCGGTGCTGCCTTCCTATCGAGAGGCCCAGGGGCTGACCGTCCTCGAGGCGATGGCCCTGTCGCGCCCGGTCGTCGCCAGCAACGTGGGCGGGATCCCCGAGATGATCACCGACGGCGCGACCGGCTTGCTCGTGCCGCCCCGCGATGCCCCCGCCCTGGCGGCTGCGATCACCCGGTTGCTGAGCGACCACCCGCTGGCGGACATGATCGCCCGGGCCGGCCACGACCTCGTCCACGAACGCTTCTGCATCGAACTCATGGTGTCCAAGATCCAGACCATCTACGACGAGGGCGCCCGAGCCGTCCGTCCGTCCAAGGTCGTGGACGCCGCGACCGCCTGACTGCGGGCTCTGCGCGCTCGCGCGCTCGCCCGCCGTCGCGCTCGCGCGCTCGCCCGCTCGCCCGCGGAGTCGCCTCTACTTCCCAGCACGTTCGCACCCTGCCCGCCGGGTGGGTAGCCCACGACGGGGGCGCGTCTCCCGAGGCCGCATGCGTCGATCATCACGCTCGCGCTGCCCGCCGGGTGGGCAGCCTGCGACGTGGGCGCGGCTCCCGAGGCACCCTCCCTGCGAGCGAACGGACCGTCGGATCTCGCGCGACCCAGTCTGATCTCAGCCCGAGGCGCTCAGCCCGAGGGACCCTTTCACCCTGCCCACGAGCGAACGGACCGTCGGAACCTGACAGACCACGGCCAGCGGTGCCCTCAGTCGTCCGTTCGCTCGTCCCAGGAGCGAGACGCCCAGCGAGCTACCCTCCGACTGGCCCCAGACCGCTACGCCGGTCCGTTCACTCGCCCCGTGAGTGATGGGCGCGCTCGCGCTGCCCGCCCCGTGAGTGATGGGCGCGCTCGCGCTGTCCGCCCCGTGAGTGATGGGCGCGCTCGCGCTGCCCGCCACGTGGGCAGCCTGCGACGGGGTCGCCCCGGACGTGTGTCGGCGCCCTGAGCCAACCTAGGACCATCAGGGTGGTGCCATCGCGCACCGCGGCCGGATACGCTGCACGTCGTGTCGCTCTCGAGGTTCTGGCTGTTCCTGGCGATCGCCCTGCCGGTGCTGGCGTCGCTGCTTGCGCCGATGTCCACCGTGGACCTGGCCTACGGCCTGCGCGCGGGTGCCGGCATCATCGACACGCATGCCATCCCGGCGACCGACACGTGGACCTACACGGTCGCAGGTCAGCCGTGGCTGAATCAGCAATGGGGCGCCCAGCTGCTCCTGGCAGGTGCCTACGGGATCGGCAGCTGGACCGGTCTGGCCATCCTGCGAGCCCTGTTGACCGCCGTGATCTTCGGCTGCCTGGTCGTCGTCGGCGTCCGGCGTGGCATCGCGGCGCGGACGGTCGCGCTGCTGTCGATCGGTGCGTTCGTCGTCGCCGCTCCGGCGATGGCACTCCGGCCGCAGCTGTTCGGGATGGCCGCCTTCGCCCTCGTCCTTCTGCTGGTCGCTGACCGTCGCACCCATCCCGGTCGCCTGTGGCTGGTCCCGATCATCGTCGCGGTCTGGGCGAACCTCCACGGCAGCTTCTTCCTTGGTCCGCTCGTGGTCGGCCTGGCCTGGCTGGAGGACGTCCACGACCGGATCGAACGTCCGCATCGAACCCTGCTCGTCGCCCTGGTCAGCGCCGCCACGGCGTGTCTCACCCCGTTCGGGCCCGCGGTCTGGGCATACGCGGTCGGTCTGTCCTCGAATAGCGGCGTCACGGCGCGAGTCAGCGAGTGGCAGCCGACGACAATCCGCTCGGTTGCAGGGTTTCTGTTCTTCGCCTCCGCGCTTGGCGTCGTGGCGCTCCTCGCTCGACGGGGACGCGTGACTCCGTGGCCGACGCTGCTGTGGCTGGCGACGTTCTTCCTGATCGGGCTCTACGCGGAGCGTGGCGTGGCATGGTGGCCACTCGCGGCGTTCGTCGCGGTGACCGGCCTGCTGGCGACCCCGGTGGGCGCGACTCACGTGGCCGCGCAGGGTTCAGCATCGATCCGACGGGCGAACGCCATCGTTGCGGGCGTCCTCGTCATCGTCGCCATCGCCCTGCTCCCCCTCTGGCGGCCCACCGACCCCGGGACCGGCACACCGGTCGGCGTCCTGTCGGCGGCTCCATCGGGGGTGACGGCGGCGATCCGCGAGGCGGCACGACCAGGTGACCACGTCTTCGCGCGCCAGACGTGGGGGTCGTGGCTGGAGTTCGCGATGCCCGACCTGCTCGTCGGGGTCGATTCCCGGATCGAGCTCTTCCCATCCGAGATCTGGGACGCCTACGACCGGGTCATGACCGGCGGTCCAGGCTGGCAGGAGCAGCTCGCCGCCTGGAAGGTCCGGATAGTCGCCGTCGGTCCGGAGGACCTGGACGTGCGCGATCGCCTGCGATCGATCGGCTGGGAGGTCCGCTACGAGGGGACCGATGGGCTCGTCCTCGTCTCGCCGCTCCCGGGCCTGGCCCACGTCGGGACCCCGGCTAGGACTTTCGGTGCGGTGACGTCGCGCACCGCCCGTCTAGACTTCCGGATATGACCGATCGCGCCCAGGATCTCGATGTCGTCGTGCTCGGCGGCGGCGGCCATGTCGGGCTGCCCCTGAGCCTCGCGTTCGCTCATGCCGGATTGCGCGTGGGCATCTACGACACCAACCAGACGACCCTCGACCGCATAGCCGCGGGCGAGATGCCGTTCATGGAGACGGGCGCTGGCGAACTCCTCGCCGAGCTCCTGCCGACCGGTCGTCTCGAGTTCGGCGCCGAGGCCACGATGATCGAGCGCACCGATCAGCTGGTCGTCGTCATCGGGACACCGGTGGACGAGTTCCTGGGGCCATCGATGACCATCTTCGAGAAGGCGGTCAACCAGATTGCGCCACACCTGCGCGACGGCGCGTTGGTCGTGCTGCGCAGCACCGTGTACCCGGGCACGACCGGTTACGTGACCCAGCACCTCGCTGAGGCCGGCTGCGTCGTGGACGTGGCCTTCTGCCCCGAGCGTATCGCCGAGGGACATGCCCTCGAGGAACTGCGCAGCCTGCCCCAGATCATCGGGGCGGACGATGACGTGGCCGCGGAACGGGCCTCGGCCCTGTTCGGCAGGCTCGCCGCGAAGACGATCCGCACCACATCGCGCGAAGCGGAGCTTGCCAAGCTCTTCACCAACACCTGGCGCTACATGAAGTTCGCCGTGGCCAACCAGTTCTTCATGATCGCCGACCAGGCCGGCGTGGACTACTCGAACGTGCTGCGGGCGATCCGTGAGGACTATCCGCGGGCGCAGGACCTGCCGGGTCCTGGCTTTGCCGCCGGTCCGTGCCTGTTCAAGGACGCGATGCAGCTGTCGGCCTTCACCAGCGATCACTTCCCGATGGGCCAGGCGGCGATGCAGGTCAACGAGGGACTGCCGGCCTACATCGTCAGTGCGCTGGAACGCCGCTACGGGGGCCTGAGCGGCAAGACCGTGGGCATCCTCGGGATGGCCTTCAAGGCCGAATCCGACGACACCCGGGCGTCGCTCAGCTACAAGCTGCGCAAGCTGCTCCACTGGGCCGGGGCTCGCGTCGTGTGCACGGACCCGTACGTCGTCGACGATCGATTGACGACGCTCGAGTGCGTGCTCGAGGAGAGCGACGTGCTGGTCCTCGGTGCCCCGCACAAGGCGTATCGCGGCCTGAGGGTCGGGGGCAAGGATGTCGTGGATGTCTGGGGCGCCCTGGGTGGAGGTATCCGGCTCTAGTGCGCGTTCTCGTCACCGGCGCCGCCGGATTCATCAACGGCTACCTCGTCCCGGAGCTGCTCGAAGCCGGACACGAAGTCATCGGGCTCGATGACTTCAGCAAGTACGGCCGTCTGACCAAGTCGTACGACGGCCACCCGGGCTACCGGTTCGTGGAGGGCGACGCCAAAGATGTCGGGCTCATGCGCGAGCTGGCAGCCGACGCCGACCAGGTCGTGGCCAGCGCCGCGATGATCGGCGGGATCAGCTACTTCCACGAGTTCGCCTACGACCTGATGGCCGAGAACGAGCGGATCCTCGCATCGACCTTCGATGCCGCGATCGCCGCCCATCGCGATGGGCACCTGGGCCGGATCATCGTGGTCTCGTCATCGATGGTGTACGAGTCGGCGACGGTCTTCCCGACCCCCGAGGGCGCCCAGCTGACCTCGCCGCCACCGATCTCCACCTACGGCTTCCAGAAGCTCGCGTCCGAGTACTTTGCAAGGGGCGCCTGGGAGCAGTATCGGCTGCCGTACACCATCGTCCGGCCGTTCAACTGCGTCGGTATCGGGGAGCGTCGGGCGTTGCGTGATACGGACATCATGTCGGGCAACGTGAAGCTGGCGCTCTCCCACGTCGTCCCGGACCTCGTCCTCAAGGTGCTCAAGGGCCAGGATCCGCTGCACATCCTTGGCGACGGCAACCAGGTCCGGCACTACACGTACGGTGGCGACCTCGCCCACGGGATCCGGCTGGCCATGGAATCGGACGCGGCGATCAACCAGGACGTCAACCTGTCCACGGCCGCCTCGACCACGGTGATGGAGCTCGCGACCACGATCTGGCACAAGATCCACGGCCCCGACCGCGAGTTCCGGTTCGTTTCCGACCCCCCGTTCGAGCACGATGTCCAGATGCGCGTCCCCGATGTTCGCAAGGCCCGGGCGCTGCTCGGGTTCGAGGCCACGACGTCCCTCTCGACCATGCTCGACGAGGTAATCCCGTGGATCCGCGATGAGGTGGAGGCCGGCCGGCTGTGAGCGAGCCTTCGGCCATCGGCGGACGACCGGTCGAGCTTTCGGTCGTGATGCCCGTATTCAAGGAGGGCGAGGCGGTCGAACCCGTGCTGCGGGCGATGACCGCGGCGATCGCCGATGCCCACGAGATCCTCGTCGTCTACGACTTCGATGAGGACCCGACCGTTCCGGTCATCGAGCGCCTGGCCGCGGAACTGCCGCCGGTCCGGGGCCTGCGCAACGACCTTGGCCGAGGGGTGCTCAACGCGATGAAGGCGGGTATCGCCGCCTCTTCCGGCGCCTACGTGCTGGTCTCGATGTCGGACGGCTCAGACGAGCCGTCGGTCGTCGGCCCGATGGTGGCGCTTGCTCGCGACGGCGCCGATGTCGCGTCCGCCTCACGCTACATGCGCGGCGGTCACCAGGTCGGTGGTCCGCTC
>CAYNGM010000038.1:7823-11996 GCA_964396565.1 uncultured Anaerolineaceae bacterium
TGCGCAAGTGGCTGCCCCACTACCTGCATTGGTACTTCGTCGCGTTCCGCGGTCGTTGGCTCGGGCGAGGTCGTCCGGCGCGGACATGACCGGCTGGTCCATGCCCGACGGCATGGCGTCGATGTCAAACGACTCGGCCAGGTCGCAGGCCGGGGTCGTCGAGCGACTGCGCCTGGCCATCGACCGGGTGGGCCTGCCGGCCTGGTTCATCGTCATCGACCTGCTCTGGATCGTGAACCCGGCAGCCCTCGGGATCGATGCCCGCCACTACCAGCGCGCCACCGATGCCTGGCTGTCTGGCGCCGATCCCTGGAAGGTCACCGAGTCGGGCATCCCGTACGCGTCCGGTCCGCACACCCTTCTCCTGTACGCTCCGACGAGCGTCCTGCCGCTCGGCCTGTCCGTGGTCCTGTGGACCCTTCTGGGCGTCGCCGCCACGGTCTGGCTCGTCCGTCGCTTGCGCCTGCCCTGGTACTGGCTGTTGTTCCCCCCGCTGCTTCACTCGATGTGGAACGGCAATCCGCAGTCGATCGCCCTCGCCCTGCTCGTCGCCGCGGGCCCGGTCGCGGCGTCGATCGCAGTGCTCATGAAGCTCTATGCGGGTGTGCCCCTGCTCGGCCGCTGGCGCGATCTCGTGATCTCCGGGATCGTGCTGGTGGTGACTCTGCCGCTGGTCCCGTGGGGCATGTACCTCGCTGATGGGCTGGGCGTGGGCGTGCATCTCCAGACTGCCTGGAACGGAAGTGCCTGGCGGCTGCCGGTGCTCATCCCGTTCGTCCTTGTCGCCCTGTGGGTGCTTCGGCGCAAGGGCGCGGAGTGGTTCGCGGTCCCGGCGCTGTTCCCGGCGACCCAGTTCTACTACGTCGCGATGGCCACACCGGCGATCGGTGGACGCCGTCTTGTGGCGGCGGCACTCGCCCTGCCGATGGTCCTGATGGTTCCGATCGTGGTGATCGTGCTGGCCGTGCGCGAAGTCGCGGTCAGGCGGGGCTGGTCGCTTCCGAGGACGCCGGCGGACCTCGGTCGTCGGCTCCGCGTCGGTGGAGAGCATCCAGGCTGACGAACGTCACCGCGAGCATGGCGATCGAGCCGGCGATCCCGAGGGGTCCGGCGACCGGCAGCCATCGACCGATCTCCGGTATCGGCGGGATGGCCGCCAACAGGTTGAGCGTGAACGCGACACCGAGAGCCAGCCACAGCCAACGCAGTCGCGCGTCGGGCAGGAGCAGGGCAAGGAAGATCACGGCTGCATACGCGTAGCGCTCGTGCATCTGGGTCATGAACGCGAAGAACACGAGCACCGACGCCGCCAGGCCCAGAGCCAGTGTTCGTGGTCGTGGGTCGCGCACGATCGCCGCCGCGATGACCAGCGACAGGAGCCCGGTCACGAGATAGCCAACGTGTCTGAGGGTGAATGGCCCCAGGAAGGGGACGTCGTCGGCGATGAACCCGCCGCCAGCGGCGATCTCCTGGACCAGCCACCAGGCGTTCCAGGCACGCAGTGACAGCACATTGAAGATCTCGCCCTGGTAGTGGGCCAGGTTCTGGAGGTAGTTCGCGGGGCCGCCCTCCGGGATGAACGGGAGCCACAGGACGACGCTCGCGCTGAGTCCGATCAGGCCTGCTTGCACGAGTTCGCGCACGCCGCCGCGCGGCCCTGCCGGGAGACCCTGCGCGTCCTGACGGCGCGTGCCGGTCGCCCAGAACCAGGCCGCGAACGGGATCACGAAGGGGAGTGCCTGGGGCTTGGTCATGAGGGACACGGCGAGGAGTGCCGCCGCCGGACCGTTGTGACCGTTGACCGCGAGGACCAGTGCCCCCAGCGCGGACAGGACGAAGATCGACTCGTACTGGCCCCACCAGGCGCTTACGTCGATCACGGCCGGATGGAGCAGGATGGCCACCGCCGCCACGGCTGCCCACCCCGGATGACGGCGGAGCGCGTAGATCGCGATCAGCGCCAGCCCGATGTCGGCGATCGACGCGGGGATCTTCATCAGGGACCGGACGACCACATCCGATGCGTCGGTCGCGGTCGCGAATGCCGGCTGGACGGCCGCCAGCACGGCCCAGACGTAGGCCATCACGGGTCCGAAGGTGACCGGTCCGGCATCGGTCCCGGAGTAGAGGTTGCCGAGGCCGTTGGTCGCGATGTGGTGGACCCAGCCCACGAACTGGTCGATGTCGTCACGCAAGCCCTGAGCGGGCAGGAGGACGATGCGGATCGCGATCCCGATCGCGAAGGCCAGGACGAGCCCGACGACGATGCCCCGGTCTGGCCGGGTCGCGACGCCGTCGTCCGGGGTCAGCGGATCAGACGCGGCTCGTCACCCAGTAGCGCTCCGCCGAACCGGCCACGCCGCCGACCTCGCCGAGCCCCTTGCCGTAGACGCGGACCGCGTTCGCCATCGCCGCCGTGTCGTCGAACAGCCGCTCCATCTGGCTGGCATAGATGTTGATGCCGGTGATCTTGCGCTCCAGCTGGTCCGTGATGTCCGCGTAGGTCGGGTACAGGCTCACCTCCGGCGGCAGCTCGTGGAGGACGTCCGCGCCGAGATCGTCGAGCCGGCGGAAGTCGTTCCACCACGCGTACGGGAAGTCCTCGTAGAACACGACACGACCGGCGTACTCGGGGCCAGGCATCACCCAGCGACGACCTTCGTTGAGCAGCGAGATGCCGGCATCGCGACACAGCTGGTGGTCCACGTGTCCACCGACCCCGAGCGGGAAGTAGACCTTCTGCGGCTCGAGCCTCGCGACCTCGCGGCGGATGATCTCGAATGGCTCGACGTCGTCGGCCCGCGGCGCACCCAGCAGCTGCTCGTCGTTCTCGTAGCCGCGGAACACCGCGTCGGGGAGGTCGAGGAAGACTATCGACGCCTCGGCGAAGTACGCGTAGCGTTCGTCCTCGATCCGTCGGCGGGCCATCAGGTCGCCAGCCGAGGCGGCTTCCATCACGCCTTCGGTGAGGACCGCACCCTGGGTCGGCAGGTCATCGATGACCGGCTGACCGGCGAGTGACTCGTTGCGGATGCTCGCACGTCGATACCACGAGGAGCGCTGCCAGAACCGCTTGGCGGCCGCGTCCGCGTCGGACTGGGTGGCGTCGAGCTGGTCCTCATCGGCCGACCACGGCGCGGTCGCGACGGCGGTCGGGTAGTCGGCCAGGATGGAGCTTCGATTGAACGCCTCGGTGACCGGCCAATGCGTCTTCGAGCCGAAGCCCAGGGCCTCGCGCTGATACGTGGTCAGGGCATCGATGTCGCCGTCCTCGCCCAGCGGTGTGTTGCCGGAGAAGACCGTGATGATCGCGACGTTCTGACCGAGCTCGCGCAGGCTGGCGATCAGGCCGCCGCACGAGAGTGCGACGTCGTCGGGATGGGGCGCGACGAAGACGTGGGTCATGGCCGGGCGAGTATACCGAGGGGGAGGCCCGCCGCGCCGACCCGGGTCCGTATCGAGTTCTGGCGTCGGTCGTGCGCGCGCCACTCGCCTCGCCAGCTCTCGTCGCGCGCCACCCGCGCGCCCCCCGGGAACAGGCGTCGCAGCCGCGCTACCCCGGGAACCCGGTCTCGCCGACCAACGGTACGAACACGCACGACCCGTGTGGGGTCTCGCGCCAGTCATTGCCATGGCGCACGACAAGGGTCAGGACCTGCAGGTCGCGCGGCCCGACCGGGATCACCAGCCGGCCGCCATCGGCAAGCTGATCGCGAAGCTCGTTCGGGATCGATGGTGCCGCCGCAGTGACGATGATCCCGTCGAACGGTGCGTCCGCCGGAGCCCCGAGGCTCCCGTCGGCGGCCCTGATCTCGATCCGGTCGACGATCGCCGTGTCGAGCGCGCCTTCCCGGGTCAGGTCATGCAGGCGGGCTTTCGCCTCTTCGGCGAGTGGAGCGTGGCGCTCCAGGCTGAGGACCGTCGCACCGAGCGCCCCGAGGATCGCGGTCTGGTAGCCGGTGCCGGTACCCAGCTCGAGGATCCGGTCACCGGGTCGTGGGGCCAGCAGCTCGGTCATCCGCGCCACGATCCACGGTTGGCTGATCGACTGTCCCATCGCGATCGGCACGGCCTCATCGGCGTACGCTCGACGCTTGAGCGTGTCATCGACAAAGCGTTCGCGTGGGATCCGGGCCATGACGTCCAGCACGCGTTCGTCGCGGATGCCGCGCC
>CAYNGM010000039.1:0-1692 GCA_964396565.1 uncultured Anaerolineaceae bacterium
CAGCGCGATCGACGCGCCCGACGTGCCCGCGCACGACACCAGCCGAGGGAGGCGACACGATGACCGATGACCGCGAGCGCTGGGCGCTGATCCTTGGAGCCTCATCGGGGATGGGCGAGGCGACCGCGATCACCCTCGCCAAGGCCGGCTATCACATCTGCGGCATCCACCTCGACTTCCGTGCCGCGCTCGCTCATGTCGACGAGGTCAGGACGGCCATCCAGGCCGAGGGTGTCGAGGCGCTCTACATCAACATGAACGCCGCCGACGACGAGAAGCGGGCAGTGGCCCTCGCGACGCTCGGGGAGCGGTTCGCGACCTCTCGGGCCGCCGGTCGCGAACCATATGTTCGGGTGGTCATGCACTCGCTCGCGTTCGGGTCGCTGGTGCCGTTCCTCTCGGAGGACCCCAAGGGCGGCGTCGATCGCAAGAAGATGGAGATGACCCAGGACGTCATGGCCAACAGCCTCGTCTACTGGGTCCAGGACCTGTGGCGCGGCGGGTTCCTGGGGAAGGGTTCCAGGATCTACGCGATGACCTCCGAGGGCTCGACGCGGGTGGTGCCCTCGTACGGGGTGGTGTCGTCGGCCAAGGCGGCGCTCGAGTCGCATGTCCGCCAGCTGGCCATGGAGCTCGCCCGACACGGGACCGGCGCCACCGCGAACTGCATCCGGGCCGGGGTGACCGTCACGCCCGCGCTGCTCAAGATCCCCGAGTCGCAGACGATGATCGACATCACGATGAAACGGAACCCGACCGGCCGGATGACCACGCCGCAGGACGTCGCCAACGCGATCCTCGCCCTGTCGGGCGATGGCACCGACTTCATCAACGGCGACATCATCAGCGTCGACGGCGGCGAGTTCATCACCGGCTCGTGAGCGTGTCCTCGGGCGGCGGCGGTGGCGGACGCGTCATCGTGGTCGGCTCGGTCAACGTCGACCTGACGGTCACGACCGATCGACTGCCGGGCCCCGGCGAGACCGTGACCGGTGGCACGCTGGCCCAGCATGACGGCGGCAAGGGCGGTAACCAGGCAGTGGCGGCGGCTCGCCTCGGCGCGACCACCCTGTTCGTGGGGGCGGTCGGTGACGACGCCTTCGGGGAGAGGGCACGGCGAGCCCTTGTCGCCGATCGGGTGGATGTCGAGGGCGTCAGTACCCTGCCGGGTCTGGCCACCGGCGTCGCGTTCATCCTGGTTGATGCCGCCGGTGAGAACCTGATCGCCGTGGCCAGCGGCACGAACATGGACGTGACGCCAGCCTTGGCGGTGGAGGCCATGGAGCGGATCGTGGTCGGAGCGGGTGACGTCGTGCTCGTCTGTCACGAGATCCCGACTGCCACGGTCCGTGCGGCGCTCGAGACGGCTCGGGGCCGTGGCGCCCTGGCGATCCTCAACCCGGCGCCCGCAGATGGCCTGGACCGCGCGACCCTCGCTGCGGCCGACATCCTCACACCCAACGAGGGCGAACTGGCGATCCTGCGCGAGGTCGGTCTGCCCGAAGGCGTGACGCTGCTGGTGAGCCTGGGCGCAGCCGGGGCGCGCCTGGAACACGATGGACGGACCACCGCTATCGCGGCACTCGCGGTCACCCCGGTCGATACAGTCGGCGCAGGCGACACCCTCAACGGTGCGCTGGCTGCGGGCCTTGCCGCCGGGCTTGACATCGAGGCGGCGGCGACCCGGGCCGT
>CAYNGM010000039.1:1792-11930 GCA_964396565.1 uncultured Anaerolineaceae bacterium
AAGCTGTGGAGACCCATGCCGGCGGCCCCGACCGTGCCGAGGTGCTCGTGCGTGGCACTTCCGTGGTCGAGTTCGACCGCGGTCTCGTGTCCCACGTGCAGGCTGGTCAGATGCTCGACGAAGTAGAACGCAAGGAAGCCAAGTGTCGTCCAGACCATCGCGGCCTCGAGTGAGCCGAGCTGTTCGATGGCCTCCGGGATGAGGTCGAAGAAGGCCGCCCCGATCCGGATACCGGCACCGACCGCGATGATGACGCCGACATAGCGGACCGCCCGAAGCGCGATCCAGCCCCCGAAGAAGGCGGAGACGCAGGCGATCGACGCGACGGCAAGGGCGACGAACAGCATCAGACGACTGCTGCCTCGAGCCCCGTCCGGTCCACGTCGCCAGCCCCCGACAGGCAGTCAGGGCAGATGCCGAAGAGGTCGAGACGATGTGTGTCGATGCGATAGCCGGTGCGTCGGGCGATCCGACTGACGACGGCCCGCAGCCCGGCGTCGTCGACTTCCCCGCTGGACCCGCAGCTAGAGCACACGACGTGATGGTGGTGGAGCGGCGCACAGACGAGATAGGCGTGCTCCCCGTCGGGCAGCTCGATCCGCTCCACGGCTCCGACCGACGCCAGCGCATCAAGGGTGCGGAAGATGGTCGCTCGACCGACTCGGAGGTGTCTACGGGAGGCTTCCTCGGCCAGATCGGCCGCGCTGAAATGCCCCGTCTGTGCGGCGATGAGCGTCGCCACGTCGCGACGTGCTTCGGTGCGCCGGAAGCCGGCGCGGTCGAGAGCGTCAAGGAGACGAGCTGGTTCCATCAGGTGTCGAAGGGTACCAGCGCGATCGACAGTTGTCGAGACTGAGTCTCAATTACTCCAAACCCCCCTTGGGTTCGGTCGGTCTGTCGTGGACAGGCAGATCCCCGGGCCGGTGGCCGTGGGGGGCCGTCCACCTACCCGGGGATCAGGGCGAGGGCCTCGACCCGGATGGAGGTCCGGGTCGAGGTCGCTAGGGGGCTACTTGGTGGGATCGCCGTCGCCGGCCTTGAAGATGCCGATCGCGCCTCGGCCGACGAAGTTGAAGGCGTGGGTGACCGCCGGATACAGGCCATCCTCAGCCGTGGTGAACTCGACGATCGCACCCTGCGCCGGCGCGAGATCCACGGCCTGGCTGCCCCAGTTGCCGGTGTTGCCCTTGCGCAGGGCTACGCCCTCCTTGATGACAGTGTTGAAGATGGTCCCGACGATGTGGAACGAGCTATCGACGCTCGGCCCGGCGTTGAGGACATAGACCCGGTTGCTTTCGCCGGTGCCGACCTCGATCGGGTTGTCGACGTACTGGCTGGCGACGCCGTTGAAGACCACGAAGTCGGGCTCGGGAGCGGCGGCCATCGCCTTGGCGAGGTCCGTTACCTCGCCCTGCGGGCCCAGGTACCACTCGCTCTGGACGAAGGCGAACTCGTTGTCGACCTTGGGCAGGCCCTCGGCCGGCTCGACGATGACCATGCCGTACATCCCGTTGGCGATGTGGTGCAGGGTCGGGTTGGTCCCGCAGTGGTACATCCAGACACCGGCGTAGTCGGCAGTCCACTCGTAGACGAGTTCCTCGCCGGGCAGGATGCTGCGCATCTCGTCGTTCCAGGCGACCTGGCTGCTGTGGAAGTCTATCGAGTGCGGCATCGCATTCTCGACCGGGTTCTTGAGATGGACGCGGATGGTGTCACCGACCTTGACCCGGATGACCGGGCCCGGCACGGTCCCACCGAACGTCCAGACCTTCTGGACGAAGCCCGGCGCAACGGTCATCTCCTGCTCGGTCATGACCAGATCGATGTCGTGGACCTTGCCCTCGAGGCGCGCCGGTGCCTTGGGGTCGTGGAGGACGGGCTTGGGCGCATTCGGGTCGGCCTGTACGCCGGTCTCAGGTGCGGGGCCGCTGTGGTCGTTGGGATCGGCCGACGGGGCCGGTCCGGTCGCGCTGCCGGTGACGGCGATGGCGCCCTTCATCCCGGCCTGCTCATGTCCAGGGATGGAGCAGAGGAAGGTGACACCCTCGGCCGGGACGGCCACATCCACGGTCACCGTCTCACCCGGATTGGCGACTGCCTGGGTGCCATCAGGGAAGGTGATGTCGTGCGGGATCTGCCCATTGTTGGTGAGAACCACCGGGTAGGTTCCCGCCGCATCGACCTTCAGGTCGGCCGGCTTGAACGCGAGGTCGACTGCCTCGATCGCCAGCTCTGCGCCGGTCGTCGGTGCCGTGGAACTCCCTGCAGCCGGACTCCCCTGGGCGGCGGGTGCCGAGGCCGCCGGCGCCGAGGCGGCCGGAGCGGCGTTCGGGTCGTTCGGGGGATAGGTCCAGGTCGTCGCCGATGCCCCGGTGCAGCCGGCGGCGAGGGCCGAGACGAGGAGCAGCGGTACCAGGCGTCTGCGCATTCTTGGTGAACCTCCGCGGTGGTGTTGGTTGCGAATCGGTGAGCCGGTCACGTTCCGGGATGGTGCCCAGCGGAGGCTCGGCCTGACACGGGCCGGATGGCCCCTCCTTGGGGGGCCGGTGGGCACGCCGCCCGACCGTACCGCGCCTCAGGGGACCATCGTCCGGGTGCGTTGCGGTCGGGTCGGGTACAGACTCGTCGTACGAGGTCGGGGCATACCGATCACGAGGGGAACGATGACCATCGAAGCCACACGCCGACGGTCGACCCGGGCAACCCGGCGCGAGGAGCGCGAGGGGCCTGCGATCGGCGAGACGGATGCCAACATCTTCAACTGTCCGGTCTGTGCGCGACCGCTCGACTCGGGAGCCAGCCGCTGTCCGGGCTGCGGGACCAGGCTGATCGCTGGTGTCCAGGCGACACGTGCGGCCGGGTTCATCGCGGCCGGTGCCCTCGCCGGGCTGCTGGTGGGGTCGCTGGTGACCGGTGTCGGTGCCCTGGCGGTGGTCGCGTTCTCCCCGGCGACCAGCACGGCCGCTGGTCAGACCACTCCGGACGGCCGTCCCCTGGCCAGCCAGGGGATCGACCCCGTGACCGTCCCATCGGCCGCGTTGACCGCCCTTCGCCAGTCGTCCCTTGTCAACGAGCGCCTGCTCGAGGATGCCGGTCGTCTCGATGCCGCGCTGTCGGCCAAGCATCCGTCGTCGGTCGACATCGCCCGGATCCTGCGCTCGATCTCGTCCGACGTCGCCTTCGGGAACCGGGTGGCCCCCGATGTCGCCAAGTGGGCGGCCGCTGCGCCTCTCTCCGCGGACCTCGTCGCGTTCTACGCGGATGCCGGCGACACGGCTCGTGACGGCCTGGCTGCCTCGATCACCAACGAACGTGCCTATGTCGAGGCCGGCTCGGCGATGCGGACACTCCTGAAGAGCCTGCCCGACCTGGATTCCCAGGCCCGCTACCTGGTCGCGTCGGTCACTCCCTAGCCAGAGCCAGAGCCAGAGCCAGAGCCAGCCCAGGTCCGGCTCCGGGGCTGACCGGTAGAGTGCTCACGGTCCGGGGCTCGCGGGCAGCGACCGGGTCGTTGGGGCGTAGCCGGTCAACTCCACGTAGGCCTCGCCCCCGAGGGATCGCCCCGCCCGTGTCGCTCGGACGTGCTGAGAGCCCTCCCAGTAGACGACACCGGTCGTCGCCCGCGTGTCGAGTTCCTGGTCCGCCACCGTCGGTCGAAGGTCGATCACCAGGTCCTCGCCGGGGATCGTCACGGTCCAGCCGGCCGGGTAGCGTGCTCCTGTGGCGGGACTGGTCCAGTGATCGGTGACGGTCACCGTGAAGCCGTCAGGGTCCAGGTGGCGGGTGTGCCCAGCCTCATCGACCAGGGTCCCGTAGGCCAGGGCTGTGGAGCCATCGGCCGCTCGGACGACGGAGATCGTCAGGTCGGTGCCGTCGTCGAGGTTGACCGCGAACCAGTCCCAGCCACCGCCTCCGACGCTGATGAAGTCACCCCACTGGTGGTCGAACCACGCCGTGCCCGTGACGTCGTAGACCGTCCCATCCAGGTCCACGCTGCCGGTCGCATCCAGCGCCGTGCGTGAGACGTAGTAGGAGCTGCCGGCCGGCCCGAAATCGATCCACCCGTCGCCGTCGTGCAGCGTCGGTGGCTTGGTGGCGACGAGATCGAGTGTCAGGCCCATCGAGGCGACGCCGGCCACGGACGCCTCGGATTCGCTTAGCTGCGCCTCGAGACGGTCATGTCCGCCGCCACCGGCCATCACCCATGGGAGTCGCGCGAGGGTCGCCGGGTCGCGTGGGTCCGCGCCGCTGACTCGCAGGTCGAAGCCGGACGGGTCGCCGCTCGCGTTCCGCGGCGAGTAGTCCACCCATCCGCCGATCTCCGACCGCTGGGCGTAGAGGAACCGATCACCGCTCTCGTCGGTGATCGCCAGGTGCGATGCCCAGGTCGTCGGGAAGGAGCCTCGCTCAGCCCGGAACACGACGAACTCGAAGCCGAACCGGCGAGTCATCCCGTTGGCTGCGCGCCCGAGGAGGTGCCCGGTGTCGTACCACCACTCGGTGAGTCGATCGTGCGGCCCGTCGTCGCGTGGCAGCTCGATGGGTCGGGGGTCGGGGGAGGCGCTCGACGACGCGGCAGGTCGAGCAGGAGTCGGGAGCGCCGGCGTCGGATTCGCCAGGATCGGGCCGCCGGCCGACGAACAGGCGCCAACCAGGAGAACGGTGACGAGGACAGTGGCCATCGCGGGCAGCGCGCGCCGCTGGTCGGTCATCTGATCGATGCCTCCAGTTCAGCATCGGATGCCGGCAGGCGGTTGGCGATCCGTCGTTCGAGCCAAGCCGGCATCCACCAGTTCCAGTGGCCGAGCAGCCGCATCGTGGCCGGGACCAGCAGGGCGCGGACCACGCTGGCATCGAGGGCTACCGCGATGGCGACTCCGAGTCCGAGGGCCTTGATCAGCACGATATCCGCGGCTGCGAACGACCCGGCCACGACGACCACGATGAGGGCCGCGCTGGTGACGATCCGACCACTCCGCTCCAGCCCCCGGGCGACGGCCTCGGTGTTGTCTCCTGTCCGGTCCCAGACCTCCTTCATCCGCGACAGCAGGAAGACCTCGTAGTCCATCGACAGCCCGAACAGGACGCAGAACAGGATGACCGGCATGGTCGTCTCGACGAAGCCCATCGGGACGAAGGCGAGCGGTCCGGACAGGTTGCCGTCCTGGAAGATCCAGACCAGCGCCCCGAAGCTCGCGGTGAGTGACAGGGTGTTCATGGCCAGCGCCTTGGCCGGCAGGACGACCGAGCGCAGGAGCACGAACAGGACCAAGTATGTGGTGACGATGACGAACAGGGCGGTCCTCGGGAAGTCGGCGGCGATCCGGTCCACGACATCGGTCACATCCGCCGCCCCACCACCGACGAGCACGGTCGTGCCGGCCGATGGAGCGAGCGGTCCGGTCGTGGAGCGCAGATCGGCCACGAGTTCGCGTCCTTCGGTGCGGTTGGGGCCGTACGGGGTCGTGATGGTGAACGAGGTCAGGTCGTCCCGGGTCGTAGCCGCCAGTGCGGTCGCCACGAACAGGTCACGGGGTCCGTTCGGGTCGCCATAGAGCAGCTGGTACTGGGCGAGGTCCAGTCTTGGGTCCACGTCCACCAGCCCATCGACCCGGCTGACCCGCGGATCAGCGGCCAGCCGTCGGGAGTAGTCGTACAGGGCGGCGACGTTGGCCGGGTCCACCACTGGGCCGGTCGTCCTGATGGCCAGCGAGATCGGCGCGAACTCGCCCTCGCCGATGGCGCCCTGGAGTCGATCGAATGCCGCCCGCGATGGAACATCTGCCGGAAGTACGCTCGCGTCGGGGGCGTTGAAGCGGACATGGAGGAAGGGCGACCCAAGGACCAGCAGGAGCGCCAGGGTCGGCACAAGGACCGCGACCGGATGACGCATGACGCGTCGGGCCAGCCGCGCCCACGGGCCATCGCCGTCCGGGGCGGCCGTGATGCGTCGAACGGCCAACCGATCCAGACGCGGCCCGATGACGACCAGCAGGGCCGGGAGCAGGGTGAGTGCCGCGCTGACTGCCATGGCCACCACGATCGCCCCGGCGATGCCGACCGAGCGCAGGATCATGAACTCGAACAGGATCAGGCCGAGGAGACCAAGCAGGACGGTCAACCCGCTGAAGAACACGGCACGGCCGGCCGTGGCGACGGTCAGCCGCACGGCCTCGCCGACACTCTCGGGGTCGTTGGTCGGCCGGCGGGCCAGTTCCTCGCGGAAGCGGCTCGTCATCAGCAGCGAGTAGTCCACGCCCAGGCCAAGCCCCAGGAGGGTCGCGAGATTGAGCACAAAGATGCTCATGGGCAGCACCGATGCCACGATGAAGATCGCCGCCAGCGCCACCAGAACGGACGCCCCGCCGACGACGAGTGGGACCCCCGCCGCCACCAGCGAGCCGAACACGAGGAGCAGGGCGACGGCCGCCAGCGGTAGCGAGATCAGTTCGCTGCGCCGCAGGTCCCGTTCGCTGACCTCCTGGACATCGCCGTAGAAGGTGGGACCGCCCGACAGCTCGACCGTGAGGTCCGGCACCGGGCGCAGCCGCTCGCGCACGATCGGGACGGCCGCGGGCGAATCGTCTGGCGCCAGGTCGAGGAAGACCACGTCATAGGCGAGATGGCCGTCGGGCGAGACCTGGCTCGGACGCAGGACGTGGGACACGACGCTCGCCACATGTGGTGCACCCGGCACATCTGCCATGGCCTGTGCGGCCTGGGTCTCGAAGGCCGGGGTCCCGGCAACCAGGGTCGGGCTCGAGAACACGACGACGATGGCCGATGGCGGCACCCCGAGCTCCTTCTCGAGCAGGGTCTTGGCCCGGGCCGATTCGAGGTCGTCGAGGATGAAGCCACCCGGCGACAGGACGCCCGGCACACGCGGAGCCAGCGGGAGGGCAAGGGCGATCAGGAGGGCCCAGCCGATGATCACCAGTCGGGCGTGCCGGACGACGGACCGGCCGAGGTGGTCGAATGGGGTCAAGTAGGTCGCTCTGGTCCGCCGCAGGTGGGTTTGGGAGACCGATCCGGTCGCGCGGTCATCCTAGCTGGATGCTCCCGAACGGGCCTCGGACGGGGTGTGGTGGCTCGTTGCGCGTGCTAGCATCCACACGTCCCGTCAAGGCGACCCAGGAGAATCTCGCTCCGTGAACCTTCTGCTCGCGCCGTTCAGCCACCTGCCGGAATCGTTCTTCGCATTCGCCATCTCGATCGCGCTCGTCACGCTCATGATCTGGATCATGGTCAAGGCGGTCCTTGCGACTGAGGGCGGCCGTCGCTGGGTGCGCGCGATCACCAACGTGAACACCAAGTTCCTGTTCACGTTCCTGTTCATCGGTTGGGCCATCTTCTTCGGTGTGCTGCTCCAACTCGTGCCCCATGTCGGCGCCAGCTCGCCGTACGGTGCGATCGGTCTCATCGCGCTGTTCACCGGGTTCTTCATCATGATGGGCCTGCTCTGGGCGGTCATCGGGGAGTAGCGCGGTCGCCCGGCCGAGCCGGTGCGCGAAGGTCATCCCGAACACGACCACCACCGGTACCTCCGGGTCGCTGGACCGAGGCCGCACGTCGGCGCTATCATCATCTTACATGCAGGGTGCATACTTTCTATGCACTCGTCCCTTGTCAGCCGTCGTGCGGACGGTGGTTGACATCGCACCCGGAGGCCGCCTCGCGTGGACGCCCAGGAGATCAAGACCGCCGTCGCGCACCAGGATGCGCAGCGTGCCCTGGCCGAGATGCCGTTCATGAACCTCGCGGACCCGGCCAAGGCGCTGGGTCCGGACGGTCGCCCAGCAGTCAGTCGGCGTGCCCCTCGCTGGGAGGATATCCCCGACGAGCAGTGGAACGACTGGCGCTGGCAGTTGTCGCATCGGGTGAACGACCTCGAGGAGATCGAGGGCATCCTGAACCTCACGCCGGAGGAGCGGGCCGGGCTCTCGGCGCCCGAGAAGTTCCGGGTGGACATCACGCCCTACTTCATCAGCCTCATCGATCCGGACGACCCGGACGACCCGATCCGTCGTCAGGTCATCCCGCTCGGTCGCGAGCACGAGGCGTTCACGGCGATGATGGAGGACTCCCTCGCCGAGGACCGCCACTCCCCGGTCCCGGGACTCGTGCACCGCTACCCGGATCGCGTGCTGATGCTGGTCACGACCCAGTGCGCGTCCTACTGCCGCTATTGCACGCGGTCGCGCATCGTCGGTGACCCGACCCAGAACTTCAACAGCCGCGACCACGAGGCACAGCTCGAGTACCTGCGTCGGACGCCGCAGGTCCGCGACGTCCTGATCAGCGGCGGTGACGGTCTGACTCTGGCACCGAAGCTGTTCGAGAAGATCCTGCGGGGCATCCGCGAGATCCCCCACATCGAGGTCATCCGCATCGGCTCGCGCGTGCCGGTCTTCCTCCCCCAGCGCATCGACGACGAACTGTGCGAGATGCTGGAGAAGTACCACCCACTCTGGATCAACCTCCATTTCAACCATCCCAACGAGGTCACCCCGGAGGTCTCGCGGGCGGTCGACAAGCTGACCAAGGCAGGGCTGCCGGTCGGCAACCAGAGCGTCCTCCTGGCCGGCGTCAACGACTGCGTCCACATCCAGCGCGCGCTCGTCCACAAGCTCGTCGCCAACCGGGTCCGGCCCTATTACCTCTACCAGTGCGACCTCGTCGAGGGGTCAGGGCATTTCCGCACGCCCGTCGGCAAGGGCCTCGAGATCATCGAGGGACTCCGTGGCCACACCTCGGGCTACGCCGTCCCGACCTATGTGATCGATGCGCCCGGCGGCGGCGGCAAGATCCCGGTCATGCCCAACTACCTCATCTCGTACTCGGACCACAAGGTCGTGCTGCGCAACTACGAGGGCTACATCACGACCTACGAGGAGCCCGAGACCTACCAACGGCACGACCCCGCGGCCTGTGCCTACTGCCAGCATGAGCGGCCCGAGCCCGGGCAGTCCGGGGTCCTTGGGCTGCTCGAGGGCGAGCGCATGTGGATCGAGCCCAAGGGCTTCGAGGAGACCCACCAGCGTGGCAACACCCAGGCGCATCGGCTCCAGGACCCGTCCAAGTGGGTCCCGTTCGGGGTCGGCGCGATCGAGGGTACGGCCGGCGCGCCGCCTGCCGTGCTGCCATCAGGCACCGGGGCGGCATCCGGGCCGGGGTACGAGTACGGCCCCGGCGAGGAGCCTCGCCCACGCGAGGGTGAACCGACGGCGTCGGCCCACGGGGAGCTGCTGTAGGCCTGAGCGCGGCAACGGTACCTGTCGGTGCCGGCACCGGGGACAGCGACCGCGACCGAGATGGCGTCGGCGACGCCGCCCGTTCGATCGCCTCACCGTGACGTGTCGACGCCGACCCGTTCGACCGAGATGGCGTCGGCGGCGCCGACCCGTTCGATCGCCTCGCCGTGCCGTGTCGATGTGGTGAATGGCCGGCACCGACAGGATCGCTGACGATGACCTTCACCTTCATGCCAACTGCTCAGGATGTCGACATCTGGCGGGTTCGCGGTGGCGACCAGACGCGCTGCAGGGGGCGCTTGAGCGTGGGCCTGAGAGAGCTCGGCCACATATCCTTGCCATCGAGGCATCATGAGCGCCGAATGGCAAGGATCCCTCGACTCGTGTCGCGATGTTGAGCATCTGGCAGGAACCCGCCGATACGGTCGGACCGCTACGTCGAGGGTCCGCCGCATCCCCGCTCGGGCGGCCCTCCGTGCGGTCGCCCGGAGTCCCTTGATGGCGGGCAGCAGGAAACGCGGCGGGAGACCGGTCGGCGAGACCATCGGCGGGATCCTCGCCGGGTTCGATCAGCAGATCATGCGCACGACGCCACCGCCGCACGAGCTGGTCCGGAAGGGGGCGCCCATCCGCGGGCTCAGTGGCGAGAGTGCCGGGGACCTGACGCTGACCCTCCCCGCGACCGAGCTGACCCTCCCCGCGACCGAGCTCCCGCTCCCGCCGGCCGATGTCCCCGATCCGGACACGACGTCACTGCTCGAGCCGGACTGATCGGCCTTAGCGACCGGCCTGTGTCTCGGCCGCCACGATCTCGAGGGCCCTGGCCAACTGAGGATCCTTGAGCGAGCGGATCTGTGCCGCGCTCATGCCCTTCACGTCATCGGGCG
>CAYNGM010000040.1:0-5353 GCA_964396565.1 uncultured Anaerolineaceae bacterium
CGATACCCGCAAACGGCCCGGCCATCGAGCGCGCCAGCCACCACACGACACCGACGGCGGCGACGCCAGCAAGCGCGATGACCGTCACGACAGCGAGCGGCGAATCGCCACCGGTCAGGAACGCGGCCGGGCTCAGGAGGTAGTAGTACCAGGCGCCATGGTGCACGTCGCCGATCGACGTCGGCGGTCCCAGCAGCGGCACGATCCCGTCCTGGACCAGCGTTCGCAGGACGAGCATGTCGTGCCCCTGGTCGCCGTCCCACGTCCCACGTGCCGCCAGACTCGGCAGACGCAGCGCCGCCGCGATGGTGAGCAGACCGAGCAGCACGAGCAGCTCGCGAGGGTCGATCCGACCCGACGCCTGACGTGTGGCAACCATCGTGTCCGATGCGACCAATCCCTCGGCCGGAACAGGCGATCCCTCGGCTGGTGCGACCGATAGTTCGGCCGGAACAGGCGACCCCGCGGTCATCGATGATCCCAAGCGCGATTCGATCACGCCGGCCCGTTCCGCGAACCAGGGTCGCTGGTCAGGTCGAACGCCTCTGGCGGGAGGGCGTCAAGTGGCTGGCCCGCTGCGATGGCTCGCGCCCGGGCGACGTTGACCGCGTCATAGCCGACGTCCATGCCCGGGGTCTCGAGATAGAAGGTGACGTGAGCGAGACGCGGATGGCGCAGCAGGTGACCGAGCCCGACCGGCCCGATCCGCCCGGCGCCGATGTGCTCGTGACGGTCGTGTCGGGCGCCCAGCTCCACCCGCGAGTCATTGAGATGGACCATGACCAGGCGTTCGAGCGCGAGCCGACGATCGAATGCCTCGAGAAATGAATCGACCCCGCCGGGTGCCGAGAGGTCGATGCCGGCGGCCCAGGCGTGTGCGGTATCGAGGCAGAAGCCGATGCGCTCGTCCGGAACGCCCTGTGCGCGTATCGCGTCGGCGATGGCGCCGAGTTCCTGGACGTCGACTCCTAGCCCGTAGCCCGACCCGGCTGAGTTCTCGAGCACCAGGATCGGTCGGTCGTCGGTCGCCGCTGTCACATCGGTCGTGGACGGGTCGTCGGTCGTCGCTGTCACATCGGTCGGGGCTCGCCTCGAATCGGCCGTCGCAAGCGTGCGCGCCACCCCGTCGGCCAAGCGGGAGGTCCCGACCTCGACCCCAGTCCCCCGGTGCGACCCGATGTGCACGTTCACATACCGACCACGAAACGTGGATGCACCGGCGAGTTCACCGGCCAGCAGGTCGATCGACTTCCCGAAGATCTCCTCGTCAGGACCGGCAAGGTTCACGAGATAGGGCGCATGGATGGCCACGGGGCCGATCCCCAGGGCATCGAGTCGATCGCGAAACGCATCGATCTCGCGCGGCGGCCCAGTGCGTCGGTGCCAGGCGGCGGGGTTGTCGGTGAAGATCTGGATGGTGTCGGCACCGATCTCATAGGCCCGCTCGACGGCCCTGACCATGCCACTTCCCAGCGGCAGGTGGGCGCCGAGCCGTCGACCGTCGGGAAGCATCCGATCCATCGTACGACGCGGATCGATCGGGCGAGGATCAACCAGGCGACGAGGCCGACCAGCTGACGCGGGCCGACCAGCTGACGAGGGCGAGGATCAGCCAGGCGACGAAGGCCGACCTGCTGACGAGGGCGGACCAGCTGACGAGGGCGGACCAGCTGACGAGGTTCGCGGGCCCCGACTAGCCGGATCGCTCCGGCGTCTGGTCAGCGACGATCCGCGCTCGCGCTCCTGCCCTTCGTGTACTCACCCCCGACGATCGGCTCTATCAGCCCGAAGTTGCCGTCCTTGCGCGCGTACAGGATCGCGACCCGCTCCGTCTCCGCGTTCACGAACACATAGAACTGGTGGCCCAGCTCCTCCATGGCGGCGAGGGCGTCCTCCTCGAACATCGGCTCGATCGCGAAGCGCTTGGTCTTGACGATGCGGCGATCCTGGTCGGGGTCGGCGGTGCCGTCGGCGATGGTCCGCAGCAGCCGCTTCTCCTCCTCCGGCCGCGCGCGCAAACGCGGCTTCGACTTGTGATCGACCGCCTGACGCTCGACCTTGTCGACGACTGCATCGATGGCGACCTGGTAGCTGGACCCCGAGGCGTGGCTGCGCAGGACTCGGCCATCGATGACGAGCGTGACATCGGCGATGTGGGCATCCGTGGCACTGCGATGCATCTCGTTGGAGAGCTCGACGATGGCATCGGTGCGGTCATCGAGTAGGCGCTCGAGGCGCTGGAACCGTCGCTCGGCGTACGTGCGAACGCGTTCCGGGACCTCCACGTTCTTGCCCTTGACGATGGTCCTCATGGGGCACCTCCGAGAACTGGAACGTCCGAATCCAAGTATAGCCGCGGGGCTTGGCCCAGGGGCGGGGGCTCGGCCAGGTGCGGGGCGCCAGGGCCCGGGCGCCAGGTGCGCGGCGCCATCCGTGCGGCGCCAGGGGCGGTGCGTCTCGGACCATCGATCACCCGCTCCTCTGGTCGGGATCGCACCGCCGACAGGACGCTCATCGCTCGCGCGCCACCGTGATCGCCGAGACACCGATCGCCCCGGCATCCATGCACGCCTCGGCACAGGCCGCAAGCGTGGCACCGCTGGTCGTCACGTCGTCGACCAGCAGCACCCACTGACCAGCCGGTGGTGTGATCGACGGCCGCAGGGCGAATGCGCCAGCCACGTTCGTCGCGCGATCCGCCCGGTCAAGGTCGAATTGAGCGATCGTCGCCCGCGTCCGTGTGAGCAAGGGCTCGAACGAGAGGGCGAGGGCGGTCGCAGCCTCTCGCGCGATGAGCTCGGCCTGGTCGTAGCCACGCACTCGAGCGCGCTCCGCGTGGATGGGGACGTGCGTGATCAGGTCAACGCCTATCCCGACCCGCGCCCATCGACGCGCCACGGCGGCCCCGAGCGGCCGTGCCAGACGACGCTCGCCGCTGTACTTGATCGCATGCAATGCATCACGGACGACGCCACGAAAGGGAGCGCACCACTCGAGCTGGAGCAGCGGTGCCGGGATCTCGCCGGGCATCCCGATAGGAACGCCGCCCGGCAGGGTCAGCCGCGCGTCCAGTGCGGGAGCGCAGCCCGTGCAGATCGGCGCGCCCTCGCGGCCACAGCCGACGCATCGAGCGGGGAACGCGGCGTCGAGCGCGACGTCGGTCGCAAGCTTCGCTATCTCCTGTATGGATCGCCAGGCGATCACGTGCTATCCATCGTTAGCCTCCGCATCGGTGGTCCCCATAGTGGCGGTCGGGGCTTCGCTGACGGTTGTGCGCCGTTTCGCTGACGGTTGCGCGCCGCTTCGCTGCGACTTGGCCGATGAGGCGGACGGATGAGTCGCCGACAAGTCCGGCGTGAGGCCGCGATAACCGCTCTTGACCATGCTTGGGCGATGGATGTGCGACATGTTGGGCGAGTCCTTCGATCGATGCGCGAGCACAGCGGATTGAGCCAGGCCGAGGTGGCCGCCGCAGCCGATGTGAGCCAGGCGTCGGTCTCGCGGGCTGAACGCGGCGCCGTCGCCTCTTTGCGACTCCAGGTCATCGACAAGATCGCCGTCGCCCTGGGTGGATCCGTGTCCGTCGAGATCCGGTCGCCCGGTGGAAGCGCTGCGCGACTGGTCGATCATGTCCACGCGGCGCTGGTCGAGCACGTCGTGGCCATCCTCCGCGACTGGGAGGTCGTGCTCGAGTTCACGTTCAACCACTACGGCGAACGCGGCTCGGTAGACATCCTCGCCTGGCATGGCCCCACGAGGACTCTCCTGATCATCGAGGTGAAGTCCGCCCTGACCGATCTTCAGGCCCTGCTGGCGGCGATGGGACGCAAGCTGCGGATCCTTCCGGATACGGTCCGCCGTGAGCGGAACTGGGATCCGCTTCACGTCGGAAGGGTGATCGTTGTGTCGGGTTCGACCGGGAACCGCGGCATCGTCGAGGCGCACCGTTCGTCGTTCGATGGCACGTTCCCGGCGAGGAGCAACGAGATCCGGCGGTGGCTACGCGAGCCGAACGGTCCGATCGCCGGGATCTGGTTCGTTTCCACCGACTCGGTCCCGACACTCAGGACGGTCGGACAGCACCGTCGGGTGGCTCGTTCCCACACCAGGTCGAGTGAAACGGGGCGGGGTGGGACGCGGGTCGGAGACATGGCGCAGGGTGAGGCCGACTAGGACTAGAGCAGGCATCCGGACCGGCATGGCGATGCCGGGCGCGGACGGGGCGCGGCGCGGGTGTGGACCGGCGGGTGCGGGCACGGACCGGCGGGTGCGTGCGCGGACGGGGTGCGGCGCGGGTGTGGAAACGGACGCGGGTGCGGGTGCGGACCGGCGGGTGCGTGCGCGGACCGGCGGGTGTGGATCCCGACGGGGTGCGGGTGCGGACGGGGCAATGGTGTCGACGGTGCGATGCGCACGCTGGGCGGCGGCGACCACTCGGATCGGGACAGAGGCCCCGGGCCACCGGGCTCCCGGGCCCCCGGTCTCCTGACCCTCAAGTCGCGCACAAAGTTCCGCCCTAGTCCACCCAGAATGATCTGCAGGTGTGGCCACCGATTCCCGGCGCATCGCCGTCTAGAACGGGGCTCAGGCTCCGCTCGGCGACGTCCAGGTCCTCCGCTGTAGTCACTGCGGACTAGGACACAACTTGCGTGGAGCCGTGCGGGTCTTGGTGGTTGCCGCCGAGTCTCAGGTGACTAGGACGAAACTTGGGGTGAGTATTGCGACTCGTGGGGTTGCGGCCGAGTCCCAGGTGACCAGGGCGCAACTTGGGGCGGACGGCGGCCGCGGAGTAGGGTTGGCGAAGTCAGGCCAGGCGGATCAAGTCCCCGACCACGGTGCCCGAGCGGGCGATCGTGCCGACCGGCAGTTCCAGAACCCCGTGTCCGCCGCGCACCAGCGGGACGAGGCCCGTCCATGCGCGCAGGTCGGGATGTGTCGAGACGACTGTGCGGAGACCATCAGCATCGGGCCGGCCGACGAAGATGGCATCGATCGGGAAGCGCATGAACATCATGTGGATCCCATTCGAGTCTGGAAGCCACAGGCCCGATCCATCGGGTAGCGACGCCCGACCCATCAGGCCCATGAACTTCGCCCAGAGCGAGGACGCGACTTCCAGCGTTGTCGCAAGGTCCGTCGCGCGCGTGACATTGCGAGCCGTCGTGGGTCGGTCCGTCATCGCGGCTCCACCGTCGCCCGACATGTCGCCACCGTCGCCCGACGTGTCATCGCGGTGCCCGTGTCATCGCGGTGCCCGCGCTCCGCCCGACGCATCATCGCGGCGCCCGCGCTCCGCCCGACGTGTCGTCCCACGACCGTCAGTGCGTCCGTGCTACCTGGAGAAGACCGGGCT
>CAYNGM010000040.1:5363-11877 GCA_964396565.1 uncultured Anaerolineaceae bacterium
CATCGCCCGACCGTCCGCGCGATCGCCCGACCATCCGCGCGACCGCCCGGACCGTCATCTCCCGAGCGGCGCGGCGACCGGGCGATGACCGTGCCGCGTCAGACCGTCAGGTTCTGGACGATCAGGATGATCGCCGGGCCCAGGATGACGATGAACAGCGACGGGAAGATGCACCCGACGAGCGGGAAGAGCATCTTGATCGGAGCCTTGGCGGCCTGTTCCTCAGCCCGCTGGCGCCGCTCGATGCGGAGCTGCTCGGACTGGACCTGGAGCACCTTGGAAACCGACACGCCGAGCTGCTCGGCCTGGATGATGGCGCCGATGAAGTTGGTCAGCGGCGCGACCTCGGTGCGTGGGACGATGTCGCGGAGGGCATCGCGGCGCGCCTTGCCGACGCGCACCTCGGCGAGGGCGCGACGGAACTCGTCGGACAGTGGCCCGGCCAGCTTCTCGACGACCTTGCCCAGGGCGGCATCGAAGCCGAGGCCGGCCCGCACGGAGATGGTCAGCAGGTCGAGCGTGTCAGGGATCATCAGGAGGATGGCCTTCTGGCGCTTCTTGACCCGACCGCCCAGCCAGAACTCCGGGATGGTGTACCCGAAGATCGCGCCGACACCGGTCATCAGCAGACCGATCAGCGGTGGGAACCCCAGAACGTTCAGGATGAAGAACAGGAAGAAGAACAGGATCGCCCCGATGATCGCGGCGATGGCCTTGACACCCAGCCAGTCGGCGGTGCGCAGGTCGCCCGGGTTGCCGGCGAGAGCCAGCGACTTCTCGGTCCGGTCCGTGAACGACGACGATGCCATCCGGCTCATCCGTCCGGACAGGCTGGCCGCCAGCGGCCGCAGGGTGCGCTCCAGGAACGGTGCCTGGAGCTCCAGCTCCTCGAGGTTCTTGGCCTGCATCGTACCGAGCTGGGTCAGGCGGGCCTGGACCGGGTCGACCGACGAGCCACTCGAGAGGCCGATGAAGATCAGCAGGACCGCGCCGGCAGCGGCGGCGGCGATGAGGAGAGTCAACGGTTCCATCGGCTAGACCTCGATGTCCACGATCTTGCGGATCAACATGAAGCCGATGAACATCATGAAGCCGCCGATCGCCAGGATGATCACGCCGGCCGGCAGGCCGATGATCCCGGGCGGATTGTCGAACATCGGATCCATGAACCCGGGCGCGGCCACGAACAGGAAGCCGGCGAGGCCGATCGGCAGGAAGCCGACGACGTAGCCCGACAGCCGCTGCTGCGCGGTGAGCGTGCGGATCTCGCCCTTGATGCGGACCCGCTCCCGGATGGTGTAAGCGATCGAATCCAGGATCTCGGCGAGGTTTCCACCGACCTGGTGCTGGATGGAGATGGCCGTGGCCATCAGCTCGAGGTCGTCGGAGCGCACGCGGCGCACCATGTTCTCGAGCGCCTGGTCGAACGGCAGGCCCAGGTTCACCTCGCGGATCACCCGGCTGAACTCGGTCGAGATCGGCGGTCGCGACTCGCGCACGACGAGCTCGATGGCCTGCAGGAACGACGATCCGGCCCGCAGCGCGTTGGCGATGAGGGTGATCGTATCCGGGAGCTGCTTGTTGAACGCGTTCAGGCGGCCGTTCTTGCGGCGGTTCAGCCAGAAGCGCGGCAGGAAGAACCCGATCAGCGCGCCGATCAGCAACGCCAGCGGGTTCCCGAGTGCCGGGAACACGAACGAGAAGATGAACATGAGTACCGGGACGCCGACGATCGAGCCGCCCCAGATGAACAGGAACTCGGACGGCTTGAGCTTCAGGTCGGCGCGGGCCAGCTCACGCTGGAGGTTCGCCCCGAAGTCGCGCTGCTCGACGACCTTGTTCAGGTTGGCCATCGCCGCGCTCTGGGCGATCAGGTCGCTGATGGGGCCCTGGCCGGTCGAGGCCTTGGGGGCCTCTGTCTTGCCCGAGGCGTAGCGCTCCAGGCGGTCGGAGATCCCGGAGTTACCGGAGCTGGCGATCCCGACCGCGATGAGCACGATGGCCAGCGCGGCGACACCCGCCACCGCGAGGGTCATGGTATCCACGGTCAGTCGTCCTCCCTTCGGCTAGTAGGTGAAGCCGAAGAGGCCAGGTGGCAGGTTGATGCCCATGACCTCGAACTTCTCGACGAACTTCGGCCGGATCCCGGTCGGCTTCAGGCGGCCCTGGATCTTGCCTTCGACGACGCCCGTCTGTTCGAAGACGAAGACGTCCTGCATGACGATGACGTCGCCCTCCATGCCCTGGACCTCGGTGATGTTGACGATCTTCCGAGTCCCGTCCTTGAGGCGACTCTGCTGGACGATGAGATCGACCGCCGAGGCGACCTGCTCGCGGATGGCCCGCAGGGGCAGGTCAACACCGGCCATCAGGACCATCGTCTCGAGCCGCGAGAGCATGTCGCGCGGGCTGTTGGCGTGGCCGGTAGACATCGAGCCGTCGTGACCGGTGTTCATGGCCTGGAGCATGTCCAGGGCCTCGCCGGAACGACACTCCCCGACGATGATCCGGTCGGGCCTCATGCGCAGGGCGTTGCGCACCAGCTCCCGGATCGGGATGGCGCCCTTGCCCTCGATGTTCGGGGGCCGTGACTCGAGCGTCACGACGTGCTCCTGGCGGAGCTGCAGCTCGGCCGCGTCCTCGATGGTCACGATCCGCTCGTCGTTCGGGATGAACGAGGAGAGGACGTTGAGGGTCGTGGTCTTGCCGGAGCCCGTGCCGCCGGACACGAAGATGTTGAGTCGAGCTTCCACGCAGGCGCGCAGGAAGTCGAACATGTCGGCGGTCGCGGTCCCGAACCGGATGAGGTCGTCCACCGTGAAGGGGGAGGCGGAGAACTTCCGGATGGTGATGACCGGCCCGACCAGCGACAGCGGCGGGATGATCGCGTTGACGCGCGAGCCGTCGGTCAGACGCGCGTCGACCATCGGCGACGACTCGTCCACGCGCCGGCCGATCGGGGCGATGATCCGATCGATGATGCGCATGACGTGGTCGTCGTTCTGGAACACGACGTTGGTCAGCTCAAGCTTGCCCGAGCGTTCGATATAGACCTGGCGTGGGCCGTTGACCATGACCTCGGTGATGGACTCGTCGCGCAGGAGCGGCTCGAGCGGTCCGAGACCGATGATCTCATCGGTGATCTGCTCGAGCATGCGGACACGTTCCGCACGGGTGAGGGCGAGGCCCTCCTCATCGATGACCTTGCCGAAGATCTCCTCGATCTGGCGCCGGACCTCGACCTGGTTCGAGAGGTCGAGCTTGGGGTCGAGGTCCTGGATGACCCGGCTCTGGATCCGGAACTTGACGTCCCGGAAGCTCTCCCGGACCGGAGCCGACGTCGCCAGACGAGGCGCCGCGGGCGTGTTCGGTGGCGGGCCGGCCGGAGCCGGCAGGTTCGATCCGGGTGCGCCGGGAGCGGGCGCGTCTGGAGCACCACTACCCGGTCGAGCACTCTCGATCCGCTTCAACAGGGACATCGCCTACACCCCTTCTCGCCCCGACGGGCTCACTTCGACGACCTGGATCGGCACGTTCAGCGCCATGCGAACAAAGACTTCTTCTGGGCGGTCTTGCCCTTTTCATCGGTCTTGGCAGTGGCCGCGACCTGCGACCCATCGCCAGCGACCGCCTTGGCCAGCCGCAGGATGTCCTGGGAGACCTGCGCCTCCCGATTGCTCAGGAAGAACGGTACGCCTCGATTGAGTGCATACACAACGCTTCGACCATCGCTGACGATGGTGTCGTCCACCTTGCGCCCGATCGAATGTTCGACGTCGGAGATCCGGATGCCGAGCGCCGAGTCGGCGCGGTTGAGCACCAGGCGCACCTTGGCAGGTTCGTAACCGAGCTGGTCGGCGACCTCCAGGAAGAGGCGCATGTTCTTGATGCTGGTGATCTCGAGACTGAGCATCGTCAGGATCACGTCGGATGCGTCCAGGATGGCCAGTGTCGTCTCGTTGAAGGACGAGGTGCAGTCCACGATCACGAGGTCGTGGTTGCGCCGGAGCGCCTCGATCACCCTGCGGATGCCCATCGGCGTGATCAGCTCCGCCATCTCTGGTGACGGTGGCGCCAGCAGGACCCGGATCCCCGCCGAGTGGTTGATGACGAACGTATCGATCGAATCTGCCTCGCCGACCTCGAGCTCGGGGACTAGATCCGCGATCGACTTGTTCTTCGGGTTCAGGTTGAGCAGGACGCCGACGTCGCCGAACTGGAAGGATCCATCCACGACCACGACCCGCTTGCCGAGCTCGGTGGCGGCGGCGACGGCCATGTTGACCGCGATGGTCGTCCGTCCGACTCCGCCCTTGGGGCTGAATACCGCGGCGACGAGACCGGGCTCACCCGAACCCTCGGCGGAGCCCGTGGCGGCGCCACCGCCGGCGACCGCTGGAGCGACGGTGATCCGGCTCAGCTTCTCGCGCTCCCGCACGTAGACCTGGCGGATCGAGGAAGTCAGCTCGTCACTGCTGAACGGCTTGACCAGGAACTCGCGCGCGCCGGCGAGCATGGAGCGGCGCAGGTAGTCCGCCTCGCCCTGGACGGACATCATCACGACCGCGGCGGTCGGGGCTGTCCGTGACAGCTGCTCCGTGGCCGCGATGCCGTCCATGTCCGGCATGTTGATGTCCATCAGCACGACGTCCGGCGTCAGCGACGACGCGAGATCGACGGCCTCGAGGCCAGACGCCGCCGCCCCGACGACCTCGATGTCGCTCTCGAAGCCGAGCAGCTTCGTGAGGTGGTCGCGGGTCTCCGGGATGTCGTCGACGATCAGGACTCGGATCTGGTCAGCCATCTGGCGTTTCTGTCTCTCGCTTAGCGGCGGTGGGTTGTCGTGGCGGGGACCCCGTGGGTCTTGGCGAGGGCTTGGCTGGGGCTTGGTGGGTGATCCGATGGCGACGGGCGCGGGACCGGTTCGGTCTGCCGCGCCCGTGCGCCTGCGGTCACACGATGCCCATCCGGCCGGGGAGGCCGGACAGGGACTAGCGGGTGCCCTGCTCGGGCAGGACGGTCTCGACCAGTTCCGGCGGAAGGACGCCGTAGGTGTCGACCAGGGACTTCAGGATGATGCCGGTGGTCTTGTCCGGGATCGGGCCCGCCGGGAGCGGCTGGCCGGTCGCCGGGTCGATGAAGTCGTCAGGCGAGCGGAGCAGCAGGCTGATCGACCCGTCCAGCTGGGCGAACTTGATGATCTCCGACTGCTGGGCGTCGACTGCCAGGATCACGATCTGCTGCTGGCCGTTGAGGGTCGTGGAGCCGCCCCCGGTGTCGCCACCCCCCTGGTCGCCGTTCTGCTGGTCGGCGGGCGGTGGCGGCAGGAGCGTGCCCAGGACCTGCATCCCCTGGAGCAGGACCTTGACGCTGGTGCTGTTGATACCGCTCACGACCTGGAACGAGTCGGTCGTCGGGTCAACGGTGATGACCGGGAACTTGTCGCCGCTGAAGCCCACGACCATGTCCACGTAGTCACCGTTCTTGATCACGGTCCCGACGCCGCTGACCTGGTCCACCTGGACCGAGATCGCGCGCTTGCCCGCGGGGACGTCGATGTTGAGGACCTCTCCCCCGGCCGAGGTGAACGCGGCCGTGGTCACGACTGCGTTGGCCGCCACCGGGTTGCGGACGAACTGGCCGACCGCCTGCGAGGTGTCCGACAGCGCGTTGGGATCGCGCGTATCGACGGCCATCTGGACGACCTTGACCTGGTTCGCCTGGACCTTGGATCCAAGGACGAGGTCGGTCGTGGCGACGACCGTGGGTTGCTCCGTCGGAGCCTTGCCCCTGTCGGGATCGTCGCCGCCTCCCTGGAGGACGACGATGCCGACGAACGCGACGATCGCGAGGAAGATCCCGATGAGCAGGACCAATCGATTAGAGCGTTTCAAGTTGGTACTCCCCGAGCCGTGTGACAGGTGGCACCACTGTAGCACCGCCTAAAGGCCGCGCGACTATACCAATGGGCTAGTACCACGTGGTAGGAAACGGAAGGATGTCGTGCGTGACGCAAGGTTTCCTGCAAGGTTCCGATGGATGGTGCGCGATGGCGATCGCCCAGGTCGTCGCGGACGAGCGACGGCCCGCCGGACGATCGTCCGACGGGCCGTCTATGAGTGCCTTCGTGCCGACGCGATAGGGCGTCGGTGCGGTCGTCACATCGCGTTGCCGACCTCACTGAGTCGACTGCTGACCTGACTCCCCAGGAATAGCAGGGCGATGATCGCGACGATCGCGATCAGTGCAAGGATCAGAGCGTACTCGGCAAGGCCCTGGCCATTCTCGTCGTCATCCGAGCGGAAGTACGAGAGGATCGTCGCAACGATCAGCTGCATCTTGTCTTCACCTCCTTTCGTCCGAGGTGCCCACAACGGTAGTCGTGACGTCTGCCGTGTCAATGGACCCGAAGGTCCCGGTGACGGCTCCGACGCACCAAACGTCGTGGAAGACAGCGAGACCGCCGCTGCCGATGCTGGCTACGACGGTCTCGTTGGTTCGGGTACGAGCGGTT
>CAYNGM010000041.1:0-11847 GCA_964396565.1 uncultured Anaerolineaceae bacterium
CGAGATCCTGATCGGAGGCTCCCAGCGAGTCGGCGCCGTCGGCGACGATCAGCAGGGCCCCCCACGGCCCATCCGGACCGGGGATCGCCGCGGCGAGTTCGGAACGTTGGCCCGGGAGGACGGTGGTCGTGACGCGCCCGTCATGACCCGCGAGGACCGGAACAGATGGAGCATCCGCTCGTCGTGCGCTTCGCGGCGGCGGCGCCGCGTCCAGCGCACGACCGAGAACGCCGAACCGCCGCGGCAGGTCGAGCAGACGGGGGATGGACCGCGCGTGCGCCACGGCTGTCGCGCGGGCATGGAGGCGATCCCCGCGGAGCTCCCAGATGGCCACGAGCGCGACCCCTATCGCATCGCGGATGTCAGCGGCGAGGGCCTCAAGGTCGTCATCGAGGTCCGGACCACGCAGCACCGTCCGGGCGACCTGATCGAGCAGGGCAAGGTCGCGCCGATGCCGATCCTCAGGGTCGATGGCCGGGGCCGTGCGGCCCACCGACCCGGATCGTCGACTACCGGCAGGACCCGGATCGCTCGCGAGTGCCGCGGCGATGACCGCCGGATCAACGGATCGCCGCCGCCTGGCCGCTGGGTCGTCGTATGGCGCGTGCTCGGCCGCGGCGAGGAAGCGGTTCAGGTCGCCAAGTCGATAGCGCCGGTCACCGCGCGGGTTGATCCGGTAGTAGCGGAGCCGCCCCGCGTCGCTCCACGCGCGGACCGTGTTCGGATGCACGCCGAGCAGGCGTGCCGCCTTGGTGACGGTCAGCGTGGCATCGGCCGGCCGTGACGGCAGCACGGGGCTCATGGCATCGCTGGAGGAACTGTGAAGTCCACGACGCCGAGGCTACCAAGCTCACAGTTCTTGCCAATAGTCCGAAGGTCCCGTCCGGCTCCGGGTCAGGTTCGATGGCCCCCGCTGAGGCGGACCCAGGCGAGCGTCGCGAAGGCGGCGACCAGACCGATGCCGATGACCGCGCCGATGGCCAGCAGCGGCGCTCCGACCAGCCCGGGACCGGAACCGCTGCTGCGCGGATCGCCGGCGATGACCCCGGGGCTCGGCGAGGCCGCGAGAGCGGTGGCGGTCATCGCTCCAAGCACCGCCCAGGCGATGCCAGCCGTCGTGACGACCGCACCCGCGACCAGCGTGATGGCCGCAGCCATGGGACGGCGTGGCGCGTCCTCAGCCAGCACACGCATCGCTTCACCGGGATCCAGCGTGGTCAGGATGAGCGGCCGACCGAGACCCGCCGTCATGATCGGCCCGGCCCCATCCGGTCGGTCCGTCGGGACGCCCAGCACGATGGCGTGCTCGACAGCGGTGATCAGGTCGACCCGCAGGCGGACCGTGGTGTCCGGATCCAGTCCGTCGGGCATACGTTCTGGGACCTCGCTCGCCTTGCCGACGGATTCCCGCGGGACGACTATGAGCCCTGCGTCGAGCGCCCGGTGATCGATGGCGATGGCGTCCATCCCGTCGCGAACGTCGAAGTCCACCACCTGGGTCTGCTCGTCGATGGTCTCCCACTCGCGCCCGCGCGGTCGCTGGATGCGTGCCCGGCGCAGGACGAGCGGTCGGTGGACCTCGTCCTCGAATTCGTCCACGGCGTCGATGCGGCCACGGATGGCGACGTACCGGGGACCGATGGCCGCCTGGGCGATGGCGTCCGCTACCGGGACCGTGGGGGTCGAGGCGAGTAGTCGCCCGACGCGATAGCGCGGACCGATCGAGCGCAGGATGGCGAAGCCCGCACCAAGCAGCACGAGACCAAGCAGGATCAGGATCAGGGGAGTCACGCGGCGATGATAGCCGCCGGACATGGAAGGGCCCGAAGGAACCTCCACGTCACGTGGGCGTTGAGGCGATCGCCGCCGTTAGTGACGTTTGGCCCCTCCGGGCTGGGGGTAACCGTAGGACCGGAGCGCGGCCGACGTCAACGCACCTTGTCCACCAATACGGACGCTGACCGATGAGTTATCCACAGGTCTTCCACAGGCAGCAGTCTCTTCCACTGGCGGCACCGCCCCGCCTGTCGGATCGGCATCGCGACCGTCAGGCTGCCCCGCGTCCAGTCGATGGATCGAGCGCGTTGGCCTGACCGTCGAAGCTCGTGAGGACCAGGCGCCCGCCGATCAACTCGGCGGCGGTCACGACATCCGAGTGTGCGACACGCCAGGCGACCTCACCGTCGGATTCGATCGCGAAGGTCTCCAGTTCGGACTGGACCACGACGTGATCCCAACGCGGTGACCCGAACAACGCGATCAATGGGGTGGCGGATCGATGTGCCCAGCGAGCTTCGCCGCTCGCCACGTCCAGACCCATGGTGTGAAACCCGTAGGCGACCACGAGCAGGTCGGCGGTGTCCCAGTACATGGCGCGCGGCTCGTCGTGGATGGTCGAGGCGAACCGCGCTGTCCACGAGGCACGCGGACCCTCGAGCCGGAGTTCGGCGCGGCACAGGATGTCGGGGGTCTGGCTGGCGATGGTGCCGTGATCGACGAGCGTTCCCCCTGCCTCGGTCAGGGCGAACACCGCGGCCGACTGGCCACTGCCGCCCCAGCGCCAGCGAGCTCGCAGTCCGCCCGGGTAGGTGATCGCGGCGTTGCGCGGCTCGGGCGGGGCGGTCCGCTCGGGGACCGTCATGCCCCCTGACCGTGGGTGGACATGCTCTCCGATCCCACGCGGTCGGCCGCTCGCTGCTCCTCGGCGATAGGCGCCACCGTCGCGTTGGCCAGGGTTCGAAGCGTGGCCGGCGGAACCTCGAACACCGCAGTCGACAGTCCGGCGGCCGCCCACACGGTCGGGTAGCGACCCAGGTTCGGGTCCATGTACACCCGGATCGGACGATCGAACCCGAGCGGGGGGATCCCGCCGATGGTGAACCCGGTCAGCCCGTTCGCCTCGCGCGCCGTGGCTCGCCGCACGTCCGCCTCGCCGGCGACCGCAGCGAGGCGGGCGACATCCACGCGGTCCGGGCCCGACACGAGGCAGATGATCGGTTCGAGCGTGCCGTCGTCCCGGGGCGCGGCAAAGACGAGCGACTTCACGATCTGGCCGAGCGCGGCACCGACCGCGGCCGCTGCCTGTTCTGCGGTATGCGTGGACTCGTCGAAGTGGACTACGTCGATCGTCACGCCCTTGCGCAGGGCAGCTTCGACGACTCGACCGACTGCGGGATGGTCGGAGGGCGTGGGCACGGCCGGAGTCTAGCATCGGGACGGAGGAGCCCATGCCGGGACCCGCTAGCATCCGGGACGTGAACGCGCTGATCCTGGCCGGTGGTGATGCACCAGTCCGCGACTACCTCGCGGCCAACTGGCCGTCGTGGTCAGATGACATCGGCCTTGTCATCGCCGCGGACGGCGGTGCCCGGCACGGCCCTGGGCTCGGTCTGGCGATCGACCTGTGGGTCGGCGACGGTGACTCGATCGACCCGGCCGCCCTGACGGCGCTCCGCGACGCTCACGTCGAGATCGAACGATCACCAGTGGAGAAGGACGAGACCGACATCGAACTGGCCATCCGTGCGGCGCTCGTGCGCGGTGCCGCCGGTCTGGTCGTCATCGGTGCTACCGGCGGCCCGCGCATCGACCACGAGATCGCGAACCTCGCGCTGCTCGCGATCCCGGAGCTCGACGGGATGGAGGTCACTGCCTACACGCCGACATCGAAGCTGACGCTCCTGCGTGGGCCAGCGGCCGGGCGCGCGGGTCGATCACCCGGCGCGACGGTCGCGGGACGCGGTCCGGGCATCATCTCCCTTGTCCCTCATCGCGGCGACGCTGTCGGTGTCACGACGCGAGGGCTTCGCTATCCGCTCCACGACGAGACGCTGCCATTCGGTGCGCCACGCGGTGTCTCCAACGAGGGTGATGGTCCCTGGGAGGTCCGCCTTAGAGGGGGCCTGCTGCTTGTGATCGAGACGCCCGCTACCATCGGTCGATGACCATCCCTGTCGCGGGCGAAGTCGCCCCACCCTTTGCCTTGCCGGATGCCTCCGGCGCCGTTCACCGGCTCGAGGACCAGCGTGGTCGCTGGACGGTCGTTTACTTCTACCCCAAGGACGACACGCCCGGTTGTACGGTCGAAGCCTGCGGATTTCGCGATGCGAACAGCGCCATCGCGGAGCGTGGAGCCGACGTCTGGGGCATCAGCCCACAGGGCGCAGCCAGCAAGCGCGCCTTCGGCGACAAGTTCGGGCTGGACTTTCCGCTGCTGATCGACTCCGACCACGAGGTCGCCGCGGCATACGGGTCATGGGTCGAGAAGACCAACTACGGCAAGACCTACATGGGCGTCGCCCGGCGGACGTTCCTGGTCGATCCGGAAGGACGCATCGCCCACGTCTGGGAGAAGGTCAGACCCGAGGGGCATCCCGCCGAGGTCCTGGCCGTCCTCGATGCCGCGATCGGTTCCGCGGGATGACCCGGGAATCGAGTGAGACTTCGCTCGTGGGGGGAGACGAGCGAAGCCTCGTCCAAGAATGTAGCGTCGCGGCCGAGCAGTCGCAAGGCGATCCGGGATGAACGACCCATCTGGCAGCCACGCCACACCAGCCGTCGATCACGTCTGGCGCCCGGCGCGGTTCATGGTCATCGCCGCTCACCCCGATGACGCCGAGTTCGGGCCGTCGGGCACCGCCGCCCGCTGGATCGACGAGGGATCGGTCGGTTGGCTGGTGTGCTGCACCAGCGGCGACCAGGGTGGCGAGGACCCTGACGCCGATCCGTTCGAGCTGGCCGCGCTGCGCGAGCGAGAGCAGGACGCGGCGGCGCGGATCATCGGCTACGAGGGGACCACCTACCTTCATCAGCCCGACGGCGCGCTGGCGAACGACCTGGCGCTCCGCGAGGGCCTCGTGCGCGAGATCCGGACCTTTCGGCCCGATGCCGTCCTGGCCACCGACCCGGAGACTCTCTTCTATCCCGGCGGTGGCGTGAACCACACCGATCACCGCGCAGCGGGCATGGCTGCGGTGGATGCCGTCTACCCGGCGGCTCGCAATCCGATGGCCTTCCCGCGACTTGCCCGGGGCGGATTGGCTGCTCACCGCGTTCGCCGTCTCTACCTCTTCTGGTCGAACCGCCCCGACGTATGGGTCGATATCAGTGCCACGCTCGAGCGCAAGATCGACGCGTTGCGGGCGCATGCCAGCCAGCTTCGAGACCCGGAGGGTCTCGCCTCGCGGATACGCGATTGGGCGGCTGAGGAGGGCGCGGCGATCGATGCTTCTGCGGCGGAGGCGTTGCGCGTCATCGTCCTCGACGAGGACGAAGACGAGGGTCCCCACGGCGGGGACTCGCTTGGCGCAGTCGAACCAGAAGCCACCTGACGTCAGCTGACGACGAGGGTCAGACGACGGATCTCCCGCGAGCGCGTCGCACGCTCGCGCGGCCTGATCAGGTGGTCTCGAGGAGCAGCGGACGCAGCGTGCCCCAGTGGTTCCAGACTTCGGCCAGACCATCCGCCCGGCGCCCCAGCAGCGTCACCAACTCGCCGAGGGTGAGGTCGCCGGCCGCAGCCGCCAGTCGCTCATCCGCCGCGACGGCCACATCGGCCCACAGGGCGCGCGTCTCGGCGTCGGTCGGCCATTGGCGGATCCGCATCGGGTCGATCCCGGCATACCCAAGGGCAAGGGAGAGATCACGCTGTGAGGGGATCCGCCCATCCACCCACCCGCCGAGTCCATCGAACCGATAGCCGAGCGATGACAGGGCACGGGCGATGTCGCGGTCCTGGGCGATCGTGAACGGACCCCAGAACGGGTGATCCTCGGGGAAGTCGAGCGAGATGGCCGCGATGCTCTCGGCGAGGATGGCGTCCACCAGATCCGACAGGGCGAGCTGCCAGTCGCGGCGCTTGACGATGTCATCGCCGGCCATCGCCGCGACCAGTTCGATCATCGCCGAGCGGTCACCACGAACGAGCCGGAAGACCCGTGGTGTCCCACCCGCCATCAGGGCTGCGGCGACCCGCTCTTCGTCGGCACCCGAGTCGGATCCCGTCGGCGGGGGCAGGGGTCGAGCCTCGGGCGGGGACTTCGCCTCCTCCTCGCAATCGGCGAGCGCGATGCGAGCCTCGAGACACGCTGCCTCGGCGGTCTCGGCCGCGATCCGCGCAGTGTCCGCCTCGACCATCAGCCGCTCGAGCTCGAGCCCCGACTCACGGACGGCGTCCCGCTCACGCGTCGCGGCAGCGGCCGCATCCCGTGCCTCGGCGTTGATCTGGTTGATCTCGGTCAGCCAGTCGCGGGCGGCTGCCTCGACCTCGTCGGTCGTGATCGCTCCGCCCCGGGCGACCCGAAAACGCTCCTGGGCCGCGTCCTTGGCAGCGCGGACCGCGCGTGGGTCGCCCGCCGCCTCGGCCGCCTCGGCCCTGGCGACGTGCTCATCGTAGGCGAGTCGGCCGGCCTTCAGGCGCTCCTCGGCGTCGAGGGCTCCAGCCCGAGAACGGGACGCGAGTTCGCAGCGTTCGTCCGCCAGATGTCGGCGGTCTGCGCACCGCTCGTCCGCGCCCGGAGCGGTGCCATCGGCAGCTGCATTTGCCAGACCGTCGGCGCTCGCGCCATCGGCGGAGCCTGCCGGACCCGTCGCCGACCCGACGATGCCGAGACCCCGTGGCTCGACGATCTCCGGCGAGGGCGCTTCCCCAGGGTCCGGGTCACGATCCATGACCGCCGTCCCGGTCGAAGCCCGCATCGCCGCGACAGCTGTGGCGGCAGCACTCGCTCGGAGCGCCGAGATGAGCGGGTCGGTCCCGCCCCCGACGGGCACCGCGATGTGGTCTTTTCGACCTGCCGAGGACATCGCCGTCGGGCCTGAGCCGCCCGCCGACACACCATCGAGAGCGAAGGTCAACGGCGACAGGGCCCGAACGGGCGTTCGATGGATCGGTGACCCCGCCGGCTCGTCGAGGTGATCAGCGGGACTTCCAGGGGCCGGTGTGACTGACGGTGGCGACGCAGACGGATGAGCAAGAGTCGCGGACCGACGCGGGATCGCGTCCTGGGTCACCGTCACGCGGACATCGCGCGGTGCTGGTGGCCGTGCGCGAAGGATCTCGATGAGCGCGGCTCCGGCGAGGACCCCAAGGACGAGGCCCATCAACAGGAAGGTGATCTCGGGGGCGGTCACGCGGTTGACATCCGATCGGGCGGGTTTCCTCGAGCGACGACGGCGTCCCCGGGAGCGTAGCTGCGAGTTCCCGGCGCGTCAACTTCACCGGACGTCATCGTTCCATCGCAGCACCGCGCTCCGGCGCCATCGCTCGCGCCCCGCGGTCCTGCCCCGTCCGAGTTTTGCGCCGGCCGAGATGCGGATGGTAGATTCCCCTCGTCGGCGGTCCGCCGATCAGCCGTTCGCGCCCGACCCCGACGCCCCCATGAAAGGCTGCTCCGCTTGGTGATCGAAACCGCGCAGGAATTCCTCGTCCAGCCCGTCGATGCGTCGTGGCTGCAGTGCAACATCGAGTGTCAGGAAGCCTGCCCGGTCGGGACGAACTGCCGCGGTTACCTGAACATGGCGGCGGAGGGTCGCTTCGAGGAGGGGTACATCCTGTCACGCGACCCGAACCCGGTCGCGGCGATGTGCGCCTATGTCTGCTCCGCACCATGCGAGCGCGCCTGTCGGCGTGGTGACATCGACCGCCCGCTCGCCATCCGGGCGATGAAGCGCTTCCTCGTCGAGTGGCATGAGGCATCGGGCATCCCGGACGTCATGCCGGCCATCACCGCACGGGCGGAGCGGGTGGCGATCGTCGGGGCCGGCCCGGCTGGTCTCGCGGTCGCACGCGAACTGGCGATGAAGGGCTACCGCTGTACGGTCTTCGACAGCCTTCCGTTCGCCGGCGGCACGATGCTCATCGGCGTCCCGGCCTTCCGTCTGCCGCGCGAGGCCATCGAGATGGACGTTCGGCTGGTCGAGCGGCTCGGCGTCACCTTCAAGTACGACACGACCATCGGCGTCGACATCACCTTCGAGCAGCTCCAGGCGGACTTCGACGCTATCGCCATCACGGCCGGTGCCATGGACGCCGTCGCGTTGGACATCCCGGGTGGCGATCTCGAGGGCGTCGACTACGGTGTCGATTTCATGAAGAAGGCGAACCTCGGTCAGCCGCTCGAGGTCGGCGATGATGTCGTCGTCATCGGTGGCGGCTACACGGCCATGGACTGCTCGCGGACGAGCCTCCGCCACGGAGCCCGGAACGTGACCATCGCCTATCGCCGAACCCGCTCGGAGCTCGTCGTGGACGAGGAGGAGCTCGGCGAGACCGAGCGCGAGGGCGTCCGCATGGAGTTCCTTGCCAGCCCGATCGAGATCGTCGGCGAGGACGGCAAGGTCAGCGGTGTCAAGTTCATCCGCAACCGGCTCGGCGAGCCGGACGCCTCGGGGCGGCGTTCGCCGATCCCGATCGAGGGCTCGGAATTCGTCGTCCCCGCTCAGACCGTGATCCCGGCGGTGTCCCAGGCGGCCGACCTGACCTTCCTGCCGGTCGAGGCGCGGTTCGAGATCAATCGTGGTCGGGTCAAGGTCGATCCGGCGACCTACGCGACGAACGTGCGCGGTGTCTTCGCCTGCGGCGACTTCGTGACCGGTCCGACGACCCTCATCGAGTCGGCGGGCCACGGCAAGAAGGCCGCCTATGCGATCGATCGCTACCTGGCCGGTCGGACGGACGTGTCGGTCGCGGCCAACGTCAAGATCACCAGCTCGTGGCGCCACGAGATGCCCGAGTTCTACGATGTCCTGCCCCGCCAGCACATCCCGATGGTAGACCTCAGCGCTCGGATGCCATCGACCGAGCCGGCCGTCAACTTCAACACCCCGGTCGAGCTCGGCTATGACGCCACCGGTGCCGTCGCCGAATCGACGCGCTGCCTGATGTGCAACTACAACATCTGGTTCGACGCGTTCCGCTGCGTCCTGTGCGGCGCGTGCGCGGATGTCTGCCCGGAGGGCGTCATCCACATGGTCGATGTCAACACCCTCAAGTCCGAGGGGACGCTGCCTGAACTCGAGGAGGCCTACGGCTGGGACCAGGGGGCGGCGATGATCCTCGATGAGGAGCGCTGCATCCGGTGTGCCCTGTGCGTCAAGCGCTGTCCGTTCGACGCCATTACGATGGAGCGGTTCGAGCTCCAGGAGATCTCGACTGACGGTAGGCTCTACAAGGAGTCCTACCGAGACGCGCAACTCGCCGGCGTCCCCGGCGTCGCAGGAGGAGCCCGGTGAGTTTCCTCGAGCGGGTGGATCAGACCATCCGCCGAAGTCCCGTCTGGCGATCGATATTCCGTCAGCCGTACCCGCGCGACGAGCGTTCGCGGGCGTACGCCGTGATGAACAACGTCTTCCTGCACATCCACCCGGTGCGCGTCCGCCAGCACGCGGTCAAGTTCGCCTACACGTTCTGCCTGGGTGGCCTGAGCTTCTTCCTGTTCCTGGTCCTGACCGTGACCGGCGTGTACCTGATGTTCTTCTACGTACCGTCGGCGACCCAGGCGTACAGCGACATCCTCGACATCCAGGCCCAGGTCACGTTCGGCCTGCTGACCCGCAACATCCATCGCTGGGCCGCCCACCTGATGGTCTTCTTCGTCTTCCTGCACATGATGCGTGTCTTCTACCACGGCGCCTACAAGCCACCGCGCGAGTTCAACTGGGTGGTCGGGGTGGTCCTGCTCTTCCTGACCATCATGCTGAGCTTCACCGGCTACCTGCTGCCGTGGGACCAGATCGCCTACTGGGCCATCACCATCGGCACGAACATGGGCGGCTACGCCCCGCTGTTCAACATGCCGGCGTCGCGCATCCTGCTCGGCGGCGTGGAGGTCGGCCAGAACACGCTCATCCGCTTCTACGTCCTGCACATCATGGTCCTGCCGCTGGTCGCGGCGATCTTCCTGGCGGTCCACTTCTGGCGGATACGCAAGGACGGCGGGATCTCGGGTCCGCTGTGATCATCATCTGCGGCGGTGTCGCCTGTGCGCCTCACTCACGCACCCAGGGTGCACTCGCTCCGGTGCTCGGCTTCGCCTTGCATCTGACGACCCCAGCGGACCAGATGGGCCTTGTGGCATGACTGACACCAAGGCGCCGCCGGAACGGCGCGAGGTCCTGCCGGTCGATCCGACCCGACGAACGGAGATCGACAAGCAGCGCGTGCCGATGTCGGCGCGGCCGTACCGGCTGCTCGCCCTAGTCAAGCAGGACGCCGTGGTCCGGGTCCAGAAGGAACCGGACGACACGGTCATGACCTGGCCGCACCTGTTGACCATCGAGTTCCTGGCAGCCGGCGTCATGAGCATCTTCCTGCTGCTCATGGGTCTGTTCATCAACGCCCCGCTCGAGGAGCTCGCCAACGGCAACGTGACCCCGGCCGTGGCCAAGGCACCGTGGTACTTCCTGGGTCTCCAGGAATTGCTCGCCTACTTCCACCCGACCGTCGCCGGCGTCCTTGTCCCGACGTTCGTGCTGGTCGGCGCCGCGTTCATCCCGTTCATCGATCGCGGCGACATCCTGGCCATCCGCCCGTCGCAGCGCAAGACCGCTGTCGTGCTGTTCACCCTGTTCTGCATCCTGGGTCTTGCCCTCACCTTCGTGGGCATCTTCTTCCGCGGCCCGGGCTACACCTTCGTCATCCCGTACGTGACGGCTCCCGGCATGTACTTCTCCCTGTGACCCACTCGAGGATGGTCGAGCGCGCATGAGCAACTACCACGTCGAACCCGCCGCCAAACCGCAGGCCCTGACCAAGGAGGCCATCAAGTCGCTCCGCAAGGAGCAGGTCCAGGGTGTCTCGCGACGTCAGCTGATGCGCGCGGCGCTGGGCACCGGCATCGGGCTCTGGCTGGTCGAGGTCGGAGCGGGCACGATCGGCTTCATCTGGCCGAACCTGTCGGGCGGGTTTGGAGCCCCATTCCGGATCGGTACCTTCGACGACGTCAAGACCGCCAACTCATCACTCCCCATCGATGAGGGCTTCCCCGCCTACTACGCCGAGGCCCGCTCGTTCGTGGTGCTGGTGGATCCCGCCCAGCAGCGGTTCATCCCGGGCGAGGACACCACCGGTGATGGGACGGCGCTCAACGTCCGTGCCCTCTACCAGCGCTGTCCACATCTCGGCTGCAAGCCCAACCCGTGTCTGCGCAACTTCTGGCTTGAATGTCCGTGCCACGGATCGCGCTATGACCGGCTCGGCATCAAGGCCGACGGTCCGGCATTCGGACCGGCGCCGCGGAGCATGGACCGCTTCGCCATCAGCGTCGATGGCGATGGCGCCCTCACCATCAACACCGGCAAGATCACCCTTGGCCCGCTCCCGGTCGCACTCGGCCAGCCGGGCCTGATCCCGCCGCGTTCGCCGGTCGGATGCATCTGATACCCCGCGACGTGCGACCCGATCCCCGAGGAGACCGATGACCGACACGCCCGGACGCGAGCCCGAGCCCGAGCAGCGCCTGCCCGTGCCTCGACCCCCGGTCGAGCCGGCCCCGGTCGAACGCTTCACTTCGGCACCGCCGATCCGCTCCTACGACCTGTCGCCCGAGCGATCGGCCCAGGTGGTCCGCCAGTCGTCGAATGCCCGCTGGGTCGGGTTCCTCGCCGTGGTCGTGGTCATCCTGTTCGTAGCCATCTACTGGTTCTACGAGATCGGGACACCACTCGGTCTGACCGAGCCGCGGCTCGACTCAGAGGCCGCAGCCCAGCAGGTCATCGCCGTCGAGCGCGGCTACAACCTCTATCAGGCCAACTGCGCGCGCTGTCACGGCGTCAACGGCGAAGGTGGGATCGGGCCGATCCTGAACAGCCAGGAGAAGCTCTTCCAGCACCTCAACGAGGATTACCTGC
>CAYNGM010000042.1:0-11356 GCA_964396565.1 uncultured Anaerolineaceae bacterium
CTGCGCCCATACCTCCGACCCGGCCGGTTCATCATGCCTGTCCGGACCGTGCTGGCCTTCACCTTCCCGCTGATGACGACCGACCTCGTGTTCACCACCATGAATACGGTCGACACGATCATCCTTGGACACTACGGGGGCACCGATGCGGTAGCGTCGTTTCGGGTGATCCAGCCCTTGGCCGGGATGAACACCGTCGTGTTCTCCGCTTTCACCATGCTTTACATGCCGGCAGCGTCGCGCCTGTTCGCCCGCAGCGACCGCCCAGGGATCGCCGACCTGTACTGGCGAACAGCGGTCTGGATGGCCGTGCTCTCCTTCCCGGTGTTCGCGGTCACGACCTCGCTGGCCGAACCGGTGACGGTCGCCCTGTACGGAGACCGATACGCGGACTCGGCGACCTACCTCGCATTGCTGTCGTTCGCGGCCTATGTGAATGTCGCACTCGGCTTCAATGGCTTGACGCTGCGTGTCTTCGGGTTCGTCCGGTACGTGGTCCTGCTCAACCTCGCCACGGCCGTGGCGAACCTGCTGCTGCTGCTCGTGCTCGTACCGGCCCTCGGTGCACTCGGTGCGGCGCTCGCTACCACGACCTCGATGATCCTGCACAACGTGCTCAAGCAGATGGGGCTTGGCCGCGGCACGGGGATCAGGGTGTTCGACCTTAGATACCTGCGCGTCTACGCGACGATCACCCTCGCGGCCGTGGTCATCGCCGTGGTCAACGCCGCGCTCCGACCTCACGCCATCATCGGCCTGGCCATGGCTGGCGCCATCTCGTTCGTCGTCCTCGTGGTGAACCGGCCGCTGCTCGACGTCTCGAAGATCTTCCCCGAGGTCCAGCGTCTGCCGATCATCGGCCGGTTGATGGGCGTATGACCGAGCAGGGGCGGGTCCTCGCCCTCGCGCTGGCCACCGAGCCGATCGTCGGCTCAAACCTCCGCGGCGCCGTCTCCGGTGCCGGCTGGTTGTATGCCCTCCCTCGCCTCGAGCATCCTCGGATCGTCTGCCTTGGTGCCCCGGGTCGTGCGTCGCTCATCGCCCTCGCCTGTGCGGGTGATGTGCTCGTCGTCGAGGGTGGACGACGAGCCCGGAAGCGTGTGGCTCGCGACATCCTCGGCTCCGGCCTTGCGAACGTGGAGGTGATCGGTGGTCCTGCCGCCGGGCCGGACGAGGGACCGATCGATCTGCTTGTCCTGCGTGACCGGGCGGCTGTCGCCCACGCCGTCCGTCACGGCTGGCTCGATCTGCTGGCGCCGCACGGCCTCGTCGTCGCCGAGCCGTCGGCAGCAGCGATAGCCGCGGGCATCCCCGCCCGGGCCGGCACCCCGGCCATCGCATATCGCCTGGCGGCGTCACCGTTCCGCGGCGAAGTGAAGGCCATCATCCCTGCGGACGATCACCGGCTTCGTCGGGCTCTCGAATCGATGGGCCTTGCCGGGTCGGTCACGAGACGACGCAAGGCTGCGAAGATCGAGCGCCGGGTTCTCGGCTTGCGGCCGTTCCGATCCATGGTCGTACGGGAGATGCTCGTATCCGGCCCCGGTCTGGCGACGCATGAGGGCGTGCCCGCCTACGTCCGGGACCTTGCCACCGAGCGGGTCGGATCCCTGGATGGCTGGGACTGGGCTGTCGCCGCGCGCGGGGAGTACGACTCCCAGAAGGTGCTGATGCTCCTTGCGCCGCCGGGTCCATCAGGCCCGACGGGGGTCGTCAAGATCACGCGCTCTGATGTCCATGCCGCACGCCTGCGCAACGAGGCAGCCGCACTCGAGAGGCTTGCCGCGCTGCCCGTCGCGACCGGCCGAGTGCCTGAACCGTTGTTCGCCGGCACACACGCCGGTCGAGCCATCGTCGGCATCTCGCTCATCGATGGTGCGGCGTTCAGCGCACGCTCGAAGTTCGACGCTTCCGATCCGCTTCTGGCGGACGCCATGGGCTGGCTGACCGACCTGGCCGGAGCGACGGTCCAGCGCGTGCCGACGGCCGATGTGACGGGTGCTCTGGCAGCGCTGCTCGATCGCTATCAACGGATCTATCGCCCGTCGTCGTGGGAGGTAGGAGCCCTCGCGGAACGGCTCGGGGGGATCGGGGCCAACGGGGAGACCTTTCCGGTCGTCCTTCAGCATGGCGACCCCGGCGCCTGGAACCTCATGGTGCGTCCGGATGGTCGCGTCGTGTTCCTCGACTGGGAGGCCTATGAACCGTTCGGGCTGCCGCTCTGGGACCTGTTCTACTTCTTCCGGAGCTATGCCATCGCAGCCGGACGTCGGGCTGGGGTCCGCGATGGAGTGGACGCCAGCGCAGCTCACATGCTGGGTGAGTCGGCATTGGCCGATCGGTTCGTGTCCGCGGTCCTGGCGTACCGGGAACGGATAGACCTGCCCGCAGCCGCCATCGAGCCCCTGCTGCTTGGCTGCTGGATCCACCGCGCCCTGAAGGAGGCCAGCCGTCTGACGGAGAAACGGCTTCAGGGCGGCCTGTCCGCATCGCTCATCCGACGCACTCTCGGATCGTCCGGTGCCCCCACGCTCCGGCGCTTCGCCGACGGCTGAGGGTCGAACCACACTCGGATCCGGCGTGCACTCGTGGCGTGAGTCAGGATCTCACGGCAGCTGGAGTCGCCAGAGCTCGTCCGACGCCGTGGCGCCGACAAGACCACCGAACAGCAACGAGCGCTCGCCGGCTGGGTCGTCGACCAGGGCCCCGCTGATCCGGGCAGCCGGGGCGGCACCGATCGTCCCGAACACCTCTGTGGTCGCATCCAAGTCATCGAACGCCGCGACGTCGTCCAGCGCGCTCCCGAAGCCGTCACGGCCTCCGACCAGGACGATCCGGTCACTGACCCGTGACCAGGCAGCGTCGCTGCGTGGCTCGGCTGTCGTCTCCGCCGCGATCCGGGTCCATGTGAGGTCGCCGTCGACCGATCCATCCTCGGCGCCGTCGAGTGCCCAGACGTCGCCGAAGACGTCATCCCTCGCCGAGCCACCGGTCACGATGAACCGACCATCGGGTGTCCACCAGCACGCGTGTCCCGCCCGAGCGGCCGGACCGCTGCCGGTCGTGTCCACCTGGGTCCAGGCTCCGGTCAGCGGATCGACCACCCAGAGTTCCGACATCGGCGTCCCATCCGCCGCACGACCGCCGTCGATCCAGATCCGGTCGTCGGGCCCCACCGCGGCGCACGCTCCCGTGCGACCGACCGGATGCAGTGCTACAGGGGGGATCTCACGCCAGGCGTTGGCTTGTGGGTCGTAAGCCCACAGATCAGCCGCCGTAGTGCCGCCCGCGAGCTCACCCCCGAAGACGATCACCCCAAGGTCGTCGTTCCAGACCGCGGCATGGCCGGAACGTGCAGCCGGCATCGACCCATCCGGGTCGCGAGCCACCCAGCGGTCTGCGCCCAGGTCATAACGCCAGACGTCCATCACCGGCGTGCCCGCGACACGGCCGCCCACGAGGTACGCCGCGGCATCCGATGGATCGGCTGTCCATGTGTGGCCGGACCGGGCGTCGGGCACGTCGCCATCGGTCGATTGCAGGGTCCAGGTGACCGCGCGAGTCGTGGCGGTCGAGGTCGGAGTCGGCGTGTCGGTCGTGCTCGGGCCGACGCTCGACGGCATGCCAGTCGGTGTGGCCATCGGTCTATCGGACGGCGTTCCGGTCGGGGTGACCGTAGGCATACATGCGGCGACAAGGGACAGGCTGGCGATGACGAACACGGCGGCGACGCGCATCCGCCGATGGTAGCGCGACCCTTCGCGATGGCTCGTCCTGCCATGGCCGGGTGGATGCCCCTCGGGGTCGATCCGTGCGTTGGATCTGGCACGCCCGACGATGGCCCGCCCGGAGGGATTCGAACCCCCGACCTACTGATCCGAAGTCAGTCGCTCTGATCCACTGAGCTACGGGCGGTTGCCCGCGGATGATACCGCGTCGGTCCCAGGGCCCGGGGCGAGGACCAGCCAAGTCGCGGACGGGCCCCCCGGGGGTCACGCCGAGAGACGTGGGTCCTCGAAACTCGCGTGGGCGTTCAGCAACCGGCGACGCTGCTCGTCATGGACCTGGTACCAGGTCAGGGTCGCGCGATTCAGGTCGCTCGGGCTCGCCGTGCACATATCGGTGAGGACGGCCGCCCGGACGGCTGCGCACACCAGCACCGCCGTAGCCTTGGCAGTGGCGATGGCACTCGTCTCCCCGGCCACGATCGCCTCGGCCTCGATCGCGCGAGCCCGCCAGAGCGCGCACTCCAGGTAGTCGTCGCCGTCGGTCCCAAGGGACGCGACGCTCGATCGGAGGAGCAGTAGAGCCGCCTCCATCGGATCGACCTCGCGGCCATCCGGGTGGCACAACGGGATAGCCAGCCCGTCGAAGCCAGTCAGTGGGATGCCGAGACGCAGTCGGGTTGCGAGGTTGTCGAGGTCGTCGTCCGCGATGTGGGCCATGGGGCGGCGGTCCTTGTGCTGTGGCCGGTCGTCCACAGACCGGCTCACCAGCACCGTAGCGGAGGCGGGTGGCGATGCGACCGGGAGAACGATGAAGAACTCGCTACGGAGTGGCGAGATCGGGTACGAGTTGCCGGTCGAGCCACTCCCCGGGGTCCAGCCGTGGTCTGATCAGGGCGGATCGACCGTCCCGGACAAGAACCTCGGCCGGCATCGGGTGTGACAGGAAGAGCGGCATCGACTCGGTGAAACCGTACGCACCGACATCGAGTACGGCGATGAGGTCCCCGACCGACGGGACCGGCATGACCGCCCCCGATGCGAGTACATCGAGTCCCGAGCACAGTGGCCCCGCGATGGTGACCGGCGCCGTTCGTCGAGCCCCGGTCCCAAGCGCCCTCACGCGGTGCTCCTGGCCGACGAGCGCGGGTCGCAGCAGGTGGTGGACACCGCCATCGAGGATGGCCACGACGTTGCCACCGACCGATTTGACTTCGACCACCCGCGCGACGTAGGCGCCGGCCGGGCCGACCAGGAACCGTCCCGGTTCGAGCAGCAACTGAGCATCGGCCAGCCAGGGATCGCGCGACCAGCCTGTCACGACCTCCGCCAGACCGGCACGCAGTCGGGCGAGATCGAGCGACGCATCCCCGACCTCGTACGGGATGCCAAGACCTCCGCCGCCGTCGACGATGCGGAGGGGAGTCCCCGCCACCTTCGCCAGCCGGCTCGCCAGCCGTCCTGTCGCCGCGATGTGTTCGACGATCGCCGTTGCGTCGAGCACGTTCGAGGCGCCAAAGGAATGGACGCCGACGAATCCCAGATGCGGCGAGTCGGCAGTCCGTCGCGCGGCGGCCACCAGATCCCCCTCGTCCATACCGAACTTGCCAGCGCCATCGTCGCCCACGAGTCGGACCCGCTCGAGTCGGGCCTCCTCGGTGACGGCGGCGCGGAGCATCACGGGCTGGCGCACCTCGGCCTCAGCGGCAAGTCGTTCGACACGTGCCAGTTCGCCGGGCGACTCGACCGTGATCGCCCTGATCCCGACCCGGACCGCCGCGGCCAGCTCGACATCGCGCTTGCCGGGGCCGGTCATGACGATCCGCTCCGGCGGTACACCGGCGCGGAGTGCCGTCGCCAACTCACCGCCGGAAGCGACATCGGTCCCGAGTCCGAGCCAGCCCATGTGAGTGACTATCGCCAGTGCCGGATTGGCCTTGACCGCGTAGGCGAGTTCGGCACCCGGTGGCAAGGCCGCCTCCAGCGCCTCGACCTGGCGGTCGATCACGTCCAGGTCGTACGCATAGAACGGCGTGCCATACGACTCGGCGAGGTCCTCGGCGGGGATGCCACCAAGACGGCCTGACCGCAGGATCTCGTTGCGAGCCGGTGGCCGCCCGATCCGCGGGCGCCCGTTGACACCGTCGGAGTCCACGGTAGATGTTCCCGGGGCGGCCGCGCGGGTCATGGCTGGCGATGTCCGCGCGAGACTCACCGCAGTACCCCCTCGAGCGCCGTCCGCGCGGTCGTGCCGGCGTCGCGATCCTTGACCAGGAGAGCGACCGACATCGTCAGGCCGTGGGACGTGGCGAACTCACCCGCCACAGCCCGGCTCCCGGGCACCACGACTGCATCGGACGGGACGACGAGAGGTGAGTCGGTGGTGCCGACGATGACCCGCTCGCGGACAAGATCGTAGAGGCGTGACGTCCCTGTCAGCGTGACGCCGGCCCCGATGACCGCGCCGCGACCGACGAGCACACCCTCCAGGAGGATGCTGCCCGCACCCACGAACGCGTCGTCCTCGACGATCACCGGCCGCGCTCCCGATGGTTCGAGCACACCGCCGATGGTCACGCCTGCCGCCAGGTGGACGTTGGCCCCGATCTGGGCGCACGAGCCGACGAGCACGTGCGAGTCGACCATCGTGGCATCGCCCACCCACGCCCCGACGTTGATGTACGAGGGTGGCAGGACGACGACGCCATCGGCGAGGTACGCGCCCCGGCGGACGGCAGTACCGCCGGGCACGATGCGCCAGGGGCCACCACTCAGGTCGCGAGGCGGGAAGGCCGCCCGATCACGGAAGGTCAGAGCGCCGGCGCTGAAGTCGATGGTCGTCCTGTCTCCGAACGCGGCGAGGATGTCGGCCTTGACCGACGTGTCGACATGCCAGCCGTCGGGCGACCCTGGATCCGGCCAGGCCGCTCGACGCCGTCCGGACTCGAGGTCGTCGAGGATGGATCCGGCGGCCATCGCGTCCGCAGGGTCGGTGGTGGTCGTGGTCATGCCACGGCCGCCTGGGTCGCCGCGGCGTGTCGGCCACCGGCCGCTTCGACGAGACCGAGCTCACGGAGCGTCGTCGCCATGCGTGCGATGCCCTCAGGATCGAGGGCGAGCAGCGGCGCGCGAACATAATCGCTGTCGATGAGGCCCATCAGGCCGAGAGCGGCCTTGACCGGCACCGGGTTCGGGGCGCCTACGAAGTTGCCCATGAACAGGGGCAGCCAGCGTTCATGGACACGCCGTGCCGCGTCCCAGTCGCCCGCCCGGGCTGCCGCGCACAGCGACACCAGCTCGCCTGGGATCTCGTTGCTTGCGACCGATACGACTCCGTCGCCGCCGAGGGCAAGGACGGGGAGGGTCCACGCGTCGTCACCGGCAAGGACGGCCACGTGTCGTGGACGCTCTCGACAGATCCGGGCGATCTGCTCCAGGTTGCCGCTCGCCTCCTTGATCGCGATGACGCGTGGGTGCTCGGCGAGCCGCAGGAAGGTGGCCGCATCTACGTTGGTGCCCGTTCGGGACGGTACGTTGTAGACGACGATCGGGAGGTCGCCCTCGTCGGCGATCGCCCGGAAATGGGCCTCCAGCATCCGGCTGTCCGGACGGTTGTAGTAGGGCGCCACCACCAGCGCCGCGCTCGCCCCCAGTCGGGCTGCCTGACGGGTGGCTGCGATGGTCGCCGCCGTGTCGTTGGTGCCTGTCCCGGCGATGACCGGGACGCGTTCGCGCGACGGCCGCTCCGCGACGATCTCGACGGTGGTGGCGATGAGCCACTCGCGCTCGGAGGCTGAGAGCGTGGGCGTCTCCCCGGTCGTCCCGCATGGGACGAGACCATCGATGCCGGCCATGACCTGCCAGCGGACGAGGCGACGGAAGGCGTCCTCATCGATGCTTCCGTCGGTCCTGAAGGGTGTGACCAGTGCGGTGAACGCGCCACGCAGACGCGCGCGCGGCGGGCGAGTCGGCCGGGTGGTGGCGGTCGCCGCGCGGGCGGTGACGCTGCTGGTCACGGTCTGGGTCGTAGCGCTCGTGGTCCGGGTCATCTCGTTCGCTCCTGTCTGAGTGGGCTGGTGGTGGTCGTCGTCGCGCTCCTGAAGGGATGTGGACATCGATCTCATGCCGCGACCGCCGGCTGTCGGACGAGCAGTTCGTCCACGACTGGGTCGAAGCCGTGGATGCCCGGGGTTCGCGGGGTGCGCTGGAGCCAGTCCGCAGCCGCAAGGACGCCGCTGGCATAGGCGTTCCGGTCGCGTGCGGTGATTCGAAGTTCGACCGTCTCGCCCGCGGCATCGAACCCGACGAGATGCATCCCGGGGCTCGAACCGGCACGGATCGAGACGGTCTCGAGGGCCGAGGTGTCGCCCACGGCCGGATGGTGGTCGGCGATCCGGCGGGCGAGGTCCAGGGCGGTGCCGGACGGACGGTCGGCCTTTGCCCGCCGGTGCCACTCGACCAGGTACGGGTCGAACCCGTCCACCGTTCCGAACAGCTCGGTCGCGACCTCGACGAGACGCCCGAAAAGGGCGACGCCGAGGCTGAAGTTGGCGGCGACCACCGCGGACGCATCGTGCGCCCGAAGAGTGGCGTCCACCTCGTCCCGTGCCGACGTCCAGCCCGTGGTGGCGATCACGAACCTGCGGACACCGCCATCGAGCGCGGCCGCCAGGTTGGGCACGACGGCCTCTCCCCGTGACGCATCCACGACGAGATCGATGCCGTTGAAGATCAGTGCATCGTGGCGTCCACCCGACGGCCGACCGACGACCGACACCCGATCGCATCGCTCACCGGCCGCTGCGGCGATCGCCCAGCCCATCGGGCCATCGCCAAGGATCATCGTCTGCATCGTTCCTGGTCCTCACTCGCTGGTGGGACCTCGTGGGTCTGGAGGAACCGGCGGACAGAAAAAGACCGCGGTCACCGTCGTGGTGCCGCGGCCGCTGCCCCTGGAGCCTCCGTTCCCTGGAGGCCCCGGTCCGTCTCTCGACGCGCCGTTCAGAGCTCCAGGGCCCGTGCCTCCCGGCAGGGCCGCCAGAGCTTCTTCTTCGACTCGACGGAGAAGATTCGGCGGTTCATCGTTGCGAGACTATACGCATACTCGATGGCTGATGCAACTCTCAGGATGGGCCTGACGCGAGCACTGCTCGTGGAGACGATGGCAGTCCACCGCCCGTACCATGTCGCGCATGCCGTCACGCCGGGGTTCCGTGCCGTCGCCACTTGCCGGGCTGCCCCGTCCCCTCGATGATCGACCCCGGCGATCACGCATCCGGCGTCTGCTGCGGTCCGCGACCCTCGTCCTCCTCGTAGGTGGGATCGGATCGCTTGGCTATCGCATCCTGTCGCTGGGGACTGCTTCGGCGTCCGGTGACGGGGAGCCGAACGTCGCGACCGTCGCGTCCGATGGGTCGGGCGCTGCCGCACCAGGGGGATCCGCGGCACCGGGGGCATCCAGCGCACCCGTCGTGATCGGTGCGGGATCGATCGCCAGCCCGACGACAGACCCACCCGCCGGCATCTTCGCCACGCCGGCCCCCCTCCCGACACCGCGACCGATCGGCGAGTTGACCGGCTATCGCTGGCCGTTGCCCCACGGCCGTCTGACCCTGCCCTTCGGGCCCACCGGCTGGGGCTCACGGATCGTCGATGGCGAGAAGTTCCATGACGGCATGGACCTGGCAACGTTCTGCGGCGATCACGTCGTCGCGGCCCACGATGGGCTCGTCCTGGCCGCCGGTCGCGACTACGACCACCTGATGGGCTGGGTCGGCGATCTTCAGCCGTACCTCGATCGCCTCGCGAAGAAGAAGCTCCGGCGGACCCTGCCGATCGTCGTCGTCGTCGATGACGGCAACGGCTACCGCAGCATCTATGCCCATTTCAGCAAGGTCGTCGTCAAGAAGGGTCAGACGATCCGGGCCGGTGACTTCATCGGGTACGAGGGGATGACCGGCCACGCGACCGGGTGCCACGTCCATTACGGCCTGTTCAGCCCGCTCGAGACCGCGACGTTCGGGATCGACCCAGGCGTCGTCAAGCGGATGAAGACGCCCGCGGCCGAGATTGCCCGGATCGACCCGGCGCTCGTCCTCCCGCGACGGCCGGATCCCACGCGCAAGCCGTCGGCGACGCCGTCCACATGACCGACCGGACGACCCTGATCACCCGCACTCGCCAGACCACGAGCCAGCCGGCCCCTGCGAGGAAGTGTCGGTCAGGCTGACCGACGTCGGTAGCGACGACCGATGAGCGAGTACGCCGGGATCGATGCCAGCGCGGCAGCAAGCGACGGAGTGGAGCCATCACGTGACTCCAGGGCGAGCAGCGCATCGGTCGAGCGCGGATCAGCCGGTCGGGCGTCGACCGCGGCGAGGTCGATCGCCACGACACCAGGTTCCGGGGTGCCAAGCGATCGGATCAGGGCAGTCGGGTAGGCGTCCGCCTCGTAGTCCGCCCGAACCTCCGTCTCGACCCGCCAGGTCGGACGGCGGAGCAGGATCGCCCGCCATGCTGCGGCGACCTTCGGTCCGACCTGGTCCACGTCGATCCCGCGCGCCCAGCGTGCCGCCTGGTGCAGCAGCGCGTACTCATCGAGATCCGCGTAGGCGCCCAACTGGTCGACCGGCGAGCCGCCCCCGAAGATCGCGCGCACCGAGGGCCCGAAGACCTCGGCCAGATCGAGGTCGATGGCGCGTACCGTCCGGTGGAAGTAGACCTGCTGGTACATGAACCGCCGAGCGGTCAGGAAGGTCTCAAGGGCACCAAGGCCCGGCTCATAGAGCGTCAGGCCACGCTCCGAGACGAATGAGTAGCGGCGCAGCCGCTCAACATCGATCGAGCCGGCGGCCACGCCCGTCAGGTAGGCGTCGCGCCGGACGTAGTCGAGGTTATCGACCGTGAAGATCCCCGACAGGAGTGGTGCCAGCCAACGCACCCAGCGGGGCATGGATGGATCTTCGAGGGCGGGCTTGGCGATGAGGAACGAGACCCAGCGCGGATCGATGACCTCATCATCGGCCAGGGCGTCGCGCTCGGGGACGGCTCCGGGAGCACGCCGCAGGCCGCGCAGCAGCGACCCCAGCTCGTCCTCGATGATCCGCGCGCTCAGGTCCTCGTGGGTCAGGCGCTTGGCACCATTCCTGCGCGGGTCGTGAGGCGCCTCGAACCCGGCGAGGACATGGTCATCGAAGAAGTGGGCGAACGGACCATGCCCGACGTCGTGGAGGAGTCCCGCCATCCGCAGCGTCTCGACGACGAGCCCCTCGGACGGCAAGGTCTCACCGGGCGCGCTGACGGCCAGGGACCGGCGCAGGCTCGGGTAGAGCGAGCGGGCCCACAGCCCGGCCTCGTGCATGACCCCGAGACCGTGCGTGAAGCGCGAGTGCTCAGCCGTGGGAAAGACCCAGCGCGCGCTCTGCAGCTGGCTGATCCGGCGCATCCGCTGGAGCCACGCCGTGTCGAGGATGTCTCCCTCGGCGACGTCCTCGGGCGGCAGCCCGGCGGCACCCGCGGCATCGGGAGTGAGCCGCTTGGTGAGCTCGATGTAGCCGTGGATGGGGTCACTGATCAGGTTGACGGCGTCGAATGGGTGGCGCGGCATGGCGCCTACGGTAGCGCCCCTCGCC
>CAYNGM010000043.1:0-9413 GCA_964396565.1 uncultured Anaerolineaceae bacterium
CCCGGCGCCATGGCGCGACGCTATCGGGTCAGTCGCCGCTGCGTGGCGAGCGTGTCCGCGGCGAGCCACCGAGGGCATCGACACCCACCGGTCCGATGGAGCGGTCGCGGCTGCGCCACTTCCGTCGACCCAAGCCGCCGGGCCTTGAGGCGGCTCGTGCGCACGTGATCGAGTTCGGCAAGTTCCACGGCCACACCCTTGGCCAGATCGCGGCGTTCGAGCCGTCGTACATCGACTGGGTGGCGAGCACGGTCACCCGCGACCCCGACCTGGTCGCGGCAGCTCGCGTGGTCCAGGGCGACCTCGATGCCCGTGGTGTCCCGCGACGTGCACATCCGGCACCCGTGCGCCCGAGTCGTTCCGCCTGACGATCGCCGGGACGCGGCTGGACTCGATCTGCCCCGGACGCACGATCGCCCTCCGATACCGGAGGGCGATCGATCGCTATGTATTCCCGCCGTGTTCGATAAGTCCTGCCGTCCCAACGTCCGTCCGGGCCCGATGGCCGAATTGATCCGGTTACTCGGCTCGTGACCTGGGCCGGGATCCCTCGTTCGAACCTCCTCGATCGAGCGTCCGGTTCCTGGTCCGTGACCGACACCCCGGGTTGTTGCCCCGGAGGGTTCGCGGGTCGGCGTGCCAGAACACTACGGCCGGCCGCCTCGACGAGGCAATGACACATCCGTCCCTTCGGCCCGGGGTCGATGGTCGGGCGCATCCGCGCACCACTCCGGGACGCGGGTACCAGGTGCGCGGCGGCACCACCCTCCGAGCCTCCGGGGTCGCTGATCTCGCTGCTCGGGGAGGTGTACTCGAGGCGGCGTGCTCGGGGCAGTGACCCCGAGCCGTGTCCACCGGCCCGTTGACCCACCCGGCGGGTGAACCGAGTACCAGAGTGACCCCGAGCCGTGTCCACCGGCCCGTTGACCCACCCGGCGGGTGGACCGACCGCCAGAACGACCCCGAGCCGTGCCCACCGGTCCGTTGACTCACCCGGCGGGTGAACCGAGTACCAGACCCGACCCTAGCGCGCACCAGGACGAAGCTGGGCAGACCGGCCTAAGCGGAGCGTGTACCCGCCGTGTCGAAGGCCATCGCCCTCTGGAGGGCCGCGGCGCGCATCTCGGCGGGCAGGACGGTCGGCCCGCCGATGAGCGAAGCGTTGAGGGCCGCCTGTGCCGCCTCCTCGACGACCCCACCGATGAACGCCGCGAGGTCCGGGGTTCGGTGGAACACCAGGACGCCGTGGTTCGCGAGCAGCACGGCGGGAGCGCCCGGCTTGATCGCGGCTTCGATGTTGGCCACGGCCTGCGCCGACCCACGTGGAGCGTAGGCTGCTACCTCGATGCCGTCAGCCAGGCCGAACATCGCCATGGCCTCGATCCAGCAGTCGATGCGCCGCCCGGCCGTCGCGAAGGCGGTCGCAGCCGGCGAATGGGTGTGGATGACGCATCCGATCTCGTCGTTCGCTCGGTAGCGGGACGTGTGCATGTCCACGACGGCCCCGTTGATCGGCGGCAGCGACCCCTCGATGAGTGTGCCGTCAAGACCGACCCGCGCGATCCCGTCCGCGTTCAGGGTGCGTAGCGAGATAGCCGTCGTGAAGTACATCTCGTCCGCGCCCTGCACGCGAACGCTCAGGTTTCCGTGCCCGTTCCCTCCGATCGCCCCACTGGCGAGGACCCGCTGAGTCGCCTCGAGAAGCATCTCGATGTACTGAGCCTGCACGTTGACCGTCTCCTCCTGCGGTGACACGAAGCTCGCATCGTGGCACAGGTCGTCATCGAGCATGACGCGCCGACCTCCCGTACCCTCTCGGGCGTGATCCGTCGTCCTGCCCTCGTTGTTCTCGCTCTCTGCGGGCTGCTCTTCGGAGCCTGCGCCGGCGCCCCGCCATCGTTCGATCCCACGGGCGTGTGCAGCGGCGATGGGGCCGCGCCGGGGGCCTACCCGGACCTGGAGGCCAGGATCCCGAAGCTCTACGAGGACCGCGCGCCGACGACGCTCGATTCGGGGCGTCATTGCACGCCCGCGAACCTGGGAAGTCTCGCTGCGGCTGGCTTCAAGGAGATCCGCTATGCGGGTGGGACGTGGGACTTCGGCGGTGAACGGGCCGCGGCCCTTGCCGTCTTCTCGGCACCGGGCCTGACCGCTGACGCCATCGCCGACTTCTATGCCGAGAGCGCCAAGGCCGCGAACCGCACGAAGGTGACATCCGAGGGAACTGCGACGATGGCCGGGCAGTCGGTCCACCGCCTCGACTCGACGACCGGCGAGCGGATCCAGACCGTCGTCACCTGGCCATCGGCGGATCCCGACATCGTCAACGTGGTCATCACCAACGATCTGCCCGACCCCAAGATCGAGTCTGCTGTGGCCGCCTTCGGCGGTCGGTGACGGCGCGCGGCCATGCTAGAGTCGCGGCCATGACGGACCGCGACGCCTGGCAGCGCGATCGACTCGGACCGGCGCGTCGACGCGCTCCGGAGCGCAAGCCCCGCTTCTCGACGATCAGCGACCAGCCGATCGATAGCCTCTACGGACCCTGGTCGCTCGGCGCGGACGCCGACGCCCGCATCGGTCTGCCGGGCGAACCGCCGTTCACCCGTGGCATCCACCCGACCGGCTATCGCTCGCGTCTGTGGACGATGCGGATGTTCGCCGGGTTCGGTGCCGCCGAGGACACCAATCGTCGCTTCCACCAGTTGCTGGAGGCGGGCCAGACCGGTCTCTCGATCGCCTACGACATGCCCACCCTGTACGGCTACGACACAGACGACGCCGAGGCTGAGGGGGAGTTCGGGACATGTGGTGTCGCGGTCAGCAGTCTCGCCGACATGGAGGTCCTGCTCGCCGGGCTGCCGCTGGATCGGGTCAGCACGTCGATGACCATCAACTCCCCGGCCGCCCCGATCTGGGCGATGTACATCGTCGCCGCCGAGAAGGCGGGCGTGCCGCGTGATCGACTCGAGGGCACGACCCAGAACGACATCCTCAAGGAGTTCATCGCCCAGAAGGAGTTCCTGTTCCCGCCCGAGCCGTCGATGCGCCTGGTGACCGACACCATCGAGTTCGGGACGCGCGAGACGCCGCGCTGGAACACGATCTCGATCAGCGGCTATCACATCCGCGAGGCGGGCTCGACGGCTGTTCAGGAGCTCGCCTTCACCATCGCCGACGGGATGGCCTATGTCGAAGCCGCCATCGAACGCGGGCTCCGGGTCGATGACTTCGCTCCGCGCCTGTCCTTCTTCTTCAACAGCCACTCCGACTTCTTCGAGGAGATCGCCAAGTTCAGGGCAAGTCGGCGGATCTGGCACGACCTGATGACCAGGCGCTACGGGGCCGAGAACGAGCGCAGCGCCTGGATGCGCTTCCACACCCAGACCGCGGGTGTTTCGCTGACCCCGCAGCAGCCGCTCAACAACCTGACCCGGGTCGCGACCCAGGCCCTGGCCGCGGTCCTCGGCGGGACGCAGTCGCTGCACACCGATGCCTACGACGAGGCGCTCGCCGTCCCGACCGCGGAGGCTGCCCTCCTGGCCCTTCGCCAGCAGCAGGTCATCGCCGAGGAGACGGGGGTGGACGCCACGGTCGATCCGCTCGGTGGGTCGTGGTTCGTCGAGGCGCTGACCGATGAGACCGAACGCCAGGTGTGGCGCTATCTCGACGAGATCGACGCTCGTGGCGGCATGGTCGCGGCTGTCGCCGAGGGCTACCCGCAGCGCGAGATCGCCGACGCCGCATATCGCTACCAGCGGGAGTTCGATGCCGGGGAGCGGCGGGTCGTCGGGGTGAACGCGTACGTGGACGAGGACGAGGTCACGAGCGTTCCTGTCCTGGCTGTGCCGCCAGGTTCGCTGGAGCGGCATCTGGAGCGGCTGGGGCGCACGCGGCGCGAGCGGGACGCTTCGGCGGTGGAGATGGCGTTGCGTGGGCTGCGGGACGCGGCGTCGCGTCCGGGCTCGAGCGCAACGAATCTGATGCCCCACTTCATGCGCTGTGCCGAGGCGTACGCCACGCTCGGTGAACAGTGTGCGGTCCTGCGCGGCGTCTTCGGGGAGTACCGGGAGCCCGTCGCCGTCTAGGCTGTCAGGCGGGGTCGCACGGGCCGCGCGGGCCGGATCGCCCTCGCGCACCGGTTCGCCCTCGCGCACCGGATCGCCCGCGCGCACCGACTGCGCGGGCCGGATCGCCCGCGCTACTGCGCGCACCGACTGCACGGGCCGGATCGCCCGCGCTACTGCGCGCACCGACTGCACCGATGATGGACGCCGGGCTCGGGTCGCCCCCGGTTGAGCGCCCTCCTGCCTTCACGACACCAGGCCGAGCAACGACGTCCCGGTCTGGACCTGACCGTCGTCTCACGGACGACGATTCCCGACAAAGACGGCGCGCCTGATCGGTCCGTCGTCCGCCAGACATCGATCCGACCGCGATGTCAACGCCGCCGGCCCATTCGTCGTCGTCCGGACGACGACTCGCTCTGATTCGGCCCTGACCGCCTCGCTGGGCTCGCCGTTGTTGGAGATCGTCGCCTCCCAGACGACAGGCGCCTGCAAGCGACCGTGCCGGGTCTGGCGAACGCTACCGGATCGGCCAGCGATCGGGGACCGGCCGACTTCCGTGTCGGACCTGGCGATCGAGGACCGGACCAGCCTCGCGATCGCAACCGGACCGATCGCCTCCGAAGTCGACGGATCAGTCCGCCTTTACGGTGGCGTACTCCTGGAGCCCGAACTGCTGCTCGAGTTGCTCGAGCGGTCGGAAGCCGACCACGCCCTGGGGCTGTGCGCCGGGCTTGAAGAAGGCGATCGTCGGGATGCTCATGATGTTGAACGCCTGCGAGAGCCGCGGGTTCGCGTCGACATCGACCTTGACCACGTCAACGGAGCCGTCGTACTTCGCGGCAAGCTTCTCCATCTCGGGGGCGACCATCTTGCACGGGCCGCACCAGGCCGCCCAGAAGTCGACGACGACCGGTCGCTCCGCCTTGAGGACGAGTTCCTCGAACGTCGCGTCGGTCGCGTGCTTGATCTCCGCCATCTGGCTGGTGTCCTTTCTCCCGCCTGGATAGTGCGGGACTTCGATCCGCACTTGCGGACCGGATGATCGTTGACCCCTAGCGGGCCAGGTCCTGGATGAGTCGATAGGCCTCGAGGACGCGGTCGTCCGCGAGGCGGTAGAGGATGGTGTTGCCCTCGCGCCGACTGGTGACGAGCCCGGCCCGTCGAAGCACTGCGAGGTGCTGGCTCATGTTCGGGACCTGACAGCCGACCCTCGTGCTGAGGTCGCTCACGGACAACTCGCCGATGGCGAGCGACTCGAGCACACACAGCCGCTTGGGGTCCGACAGCGCTCGACCGACGGCGGCGTACCGCTCGCGATCGAGCTCCGGCGAGACCGGCAGGACATCCAACATGGCCCCACGATATCACTGTTTGCGCAAACACGCAAATACGATGCGGGTATAGCGCCGGACGAGACGGCCCGATCTTCGACGCATGCGGTCGCTACCATCCATCGCATGTACCTGGATGCGCTGGAATTCCTCGAGGATGAGCACGACGGCTGGGTGCCGTACGAGGCGCTGCTCGAACTGGATGACGCCCAACTGGAGCGCCCGATCGAGGCCGCTCACGGCTGGTCGGGCCGCGATCTGATCGGGCACATGCTGGGCTGGCAAGCGATCGCGCTTGATGCCGCGCGGGAGCTGGCCGTGGACGAGACCAGCCCGACCATCGCCCGGGTCAACGCGGACTGGGAGGCGCGCGGCGGGGACGTGATCAACGAGGAGCTCGCGGCCCCGTGGGCTGCGATGTCGATGGCCGAACTCCGCGACCGCTTCCGGACGCAGCCGGGCGAACTCCGTGGCTACCTGACCGTCGTGCCGGAAGCGCGCTGGCTGAAGCATGCCGACCATCTCCAGTCGTTCCAGGACGAGACCATCGACCACTATCGGGACCACCTGGACGACCTGCGCGCGATCCTCGCTGCCGCCTCGCCGGGATGACGGGCCCCTCGTTGTCCGACGTGTTGTCGATGGCGGCGGCGGCCGTATCGGCGTCGGCGACGAGGCACGGGTCAGACGCAGCGTCGGTCCCCGAGCACGACCGAGCGTCGGAGCCCATGACGTCCTCGGCGGGCGATCTCGTGACGACGGCGCGAGTCACCCCTGACGGCGCGACGGAATGGGCGCGAGCTGGTCGCGTGTTCGCCACGCTCGATGCGGGCGGCTCTCGCGCGGCATTCCGCCTGGATCCCCTGCTCGCAAGCGCGGCCCGCCGGACGCCAGACACAGACACGTCGGCACGCGGTCCGGACTGGGTCGAGTTCGATCCGGCCGTCCTTGACGATCACGCCATCGATCGCGCGGTGGCCTGGTTCGAGGCGGCGGCACGGCGGGCCGGATAGCCGATCGTTCGCATCGCGCCGGGCGCCGTCGTGGGCCGGAGGCGACGGCCGGATGTCGCGGTCGATGTCGTCCATGATGGCGCTCGGGTCGCCCCGGTTGAGCGCCATCCTACCCTCATGACACCCAGCCCGAGCAACGACGCCCCGGTCTGGACCTGGCCGTCGTCTCACGGACGACGATCCCCGACAAAGCCGGTGCGCCTGATCGGTTCGTCGTCCGCCAGACATCGATCCGACCGCGATGCCAACGTCGCCGGTCCGTTCGTCGTCGTCCGGACGACGACTCGCTCTGTTTCGGCCCTGAATGCCTCGCTGGGCTCGCCGTTGTTGGAAATCGTCGCCTCCCAGACAACAGGCGCCCTGCAGGCGACCGTGCCGGGCCCGGCGATCGCAGCGGGATCAGTCCGGCTATCGCTACCGGGTCGGCCGGCGATCGGGGGGGCCGACTTCCGTGCCGGAGCTGGCAATCGCAACCGGACCAGCCGATCTGGGCCGAGACACCGAAGGAGGTGGGTACGACCTCGGTTGCGACATGATGCAACGGCAAGGCTCTGGCACATGGAAGCGCCCCGGCCGGTCGGCCGGGGCACATCGCGCTACTGGACTTGGATCGCGGAGTGTCCGCCCGAGGTCAGTCCTTGGGAGAGCCGTCCTCGTTCACCTTGCCCGGCTTGAGCGTCGGCGGCGCGTCCTTCTCGCTCAGGAGGATCGTGAAGTCGCGCGAGACGGGAGTCGCCACACAGCGGAACTTGTGGTCGGAGGTAGTCCCGGCCTGAAGGGTCCCACCGTTGTCGAGCGCGACCATCGAGTAGAAGTCGGTGTCATCGACGTGTAGTGCGTCGAGCCACTCACCGCCCGCATCGATGTCGATGCCGGCGATGTCCCGGGCGCCCCGCAGCTCACTTGCCAAGGGGAGGCGATAGCGCCAACCGGAGCCGAAGAGACCGGACAGGTTCGCGCACTCATCGATCGCTCCCCAATAGCTCTGCACGGCACGACCGGTCTTCTCGATGCACACACCGCCGGCGCGGACCGTGTCGGTCGCGCAGCCCAGGCTGTAACCGTCGGTGGACTGCGAGGTCTTGGCGTTGACGACCGGGGTCTTGCCCGAGCTCAGGGCACCCAGACGGTTCATGAACGCTGCCATCTGACCGCGGGTCACGTTGTCGTCGGGGCAGTACTTGGTGGGCGTGCAGCCGGTGGTCACCCCGGCATCCTTGACCGCCCCGATGTCGACATGGAACATGTGCGAATCGGGGACGTCAGTGAACGAGTGGCTGCCCAGGACGATCCCGGCCGGGAACACCAGCAGTGCCGTCATGACCATGACGACGATCAACGAGCGACGCGGACGCCCGAGACGGGGGGATTGCTGGAACACGACTACCTCCCTAGCGTGACTGCTTGGACCGACTGCTCCGGATACTTCAGCGGCGGTGGCAGTCACGCGTCGGAGCGACGTACGCGTGCAGACACCGGGTCGGCTCAGTCCTCCCGCGATTGAGGATAAGACCCAGTCGACTTCACGATTCGGTACTTTCGACACGACCGCTTGATGCATTTCGCCCACGTGGCGACCTCGCGCGGCTTGAGCCATCACCCTTCCTGCGATACTCCCGACCATGTCAGGCCGGGGTCAACCGAACGCGCTGGTGGACGGCGCTGCGATCGACGCCGCGGCAGAGCGCCTTCGCGAGGTCGTCCATCTGACGCCGATGCTCCGCTCATCCACGGCCGCCGACTGGGCACGCGCCGCGACCGGTCAGCGGCTTGCCAACGACAGCCTGCTCCTGAAGGCGGAGCATCTCCAGAAGACCGGCTCGTTCAAGGCCCGCGGCATGTCCAACCGGATCATGACCCTCCCGGTCGAGGCCAGGGCTCGCGGCGTGATCACCGTCTCGGCCGGCAATGCCGGGCAGGCGTACGCGTGGGCCGGCCGGACCGCCGGGGTGCCGGTCACCGTCGTGATGCCCGAGGGCGCGGTGCGCTCGAAGGTCGATGCCTGTCGCGGCTATGGCGCACGAGTCGTCCTTCACGGGCGCGACGTCGGCCAGACGTTCGCCGAGATGGAGCGCCTGCGCGACTCGAAGGGCATGACCTTCGTGCATCCCTTTGCGGACGCCGCGGTCATCGCCGGCAACGGCACCCTGGGTCAGGAGCTGCTCGACGATGTGCCTGACGTCGATGTCGTCGTCGTCGGAGTCGGTGGCGGGGGGCTGATCGGCGGTGTCGCTGCGGCCGTCCACGCCAGAAGGTCGACCGTTCGCATCTACGGTGTGGAGCCCGAGACGTCGAATGCGATGTCGCTGGCGCTCGCCGTCGGATCGGTCGTGCGCATCACCCCGACGAGCGTCGCCGATGGCCTGGGCGCGCCATTTGCGGGTGAACTGACGCTGGCGATGGCGCAGGCGCACCTCGACGGCGTGGTGACCATCGATGACGCGACGATCCTGGCGGGGGTCCGCTTCGCGCTCGAGCGCCTGAAGCAGGTCATCGAGCCTGCCGGCGCGATCGCCCTCGCCGCCGTCCTCGCCGGCGTGATCCCGTACCGCGACGGTGAGCGGGTCGCGGTCGTGCTGTCCGGCGGCAACGTGGAGCTCGATCGACTCGGTGAGTTCGTATCGGGGGCCGGACGGCTCCCGGGCGACGACATCGGCGCCTGACGCCGATCGGTGAGCCTCGGCACCGAACGCCTGACGGGCGATCGGTCAGTCCACGCCCAACTCGTGGAGTCGGTCATGGTCGATGCCGAGGTGGTGTGCCAGCTCGTGGACGACCGTGATCCAGACCTCATCCGCCAGTTCGTCGGGGTCGGCGAAATCGGCTTCGAGGGCCAGCCGGAACAGCGTGATCCGGTTCGGTACGGCGATCCAGTCGGCGCCCCATTCGGTGCGCGGCACTCCCTCGTACAGCCCGTAGAGCGTCTCGTCGGGCGCCAGGTCGTTGTCGATCCGCTGCTGTTCAGTGGGTTCGTCCTCGATGACGATCGCGACCTCGTC
>CAYNGM010000043.1:9513-10989 GCA_964396565.1 uncultured Anaerolineaceae bacterium
CCGGGGATCCTGCTCATCCACGGGCTGTCGGGGACCGCCTGGAACTGGACACCCGTCGCGCGACAGCTGGCCTCACACACTCATGTGGCCGCCATGGACCTGCGCGGTCACGGGCTGTCGGACGCCCCGACCGCCTACGGCGCCTACGACCTCGATGTGCAGGCGGAGGACGCCATCGCTGCTGCCGAGGGCTCGCGCGTCCTCGACGATCCGGGCGGTCGTGTCGTTCTCGCCGGCCATGGTTTCGGGGGCATCGTGGCGGCCTGGGCGGCGGCGCGTCTCGGGGCGCGTTGTGCCGGACTGGTCCTGGTCGATGGCGGTTGGGAGCGTCTCGGCGATGCTCTGGACATGGATGCGGACGAGTTCCTGCGGGGAATCGATGAGCCGCCCGAGGTGATGCGCTCGATGCGCGCGTTCCTCGCCGATCGGCGGGCCTTCGACCCTGCCAGCTGGGATGCGGACCAGGAGACGGCGGCACGCGCCACCGTGGTGGAGACTCACGCCGGTCGGGTCGTGCCGGCCACTAGGCCACATGCCATGGAGGCGACCGTGCGCGCCATGTTCGAGCACGATCCGCTTGCCGTGCTGCCGGCGGTCGAGGCTCCTATCACGGCCCTCGTGGCGGCCGACCCGAGCGGTGACAGGCGGGCCGCCCTCGAGCGCGTCTCGGAGTCGATGGTCACAGTCGGCCGGGCGCCGGTCGTGGTGTTCGATTTCGCGGCCCTCGGTCATAACCTGATGCGCTACCGTCCGCGCGAGGTCACCGACGCGGTCCTGCGGGCGGTCGACCTTTCCGTCGGCGGTTCGATGGGGGTGTCGTCCGACCGGCCCACGCAGTCGATCTCCTGACGAGGTTACCGATGCAGGTCGTCTACAGTCCGTCGCATCTCGGCCACGACATCACCCACGAGACGTACATGGGCGTGCTCGTGCCGGCCAATGAGGTCGCCGCACGGGCGGAGATAATCCGAGGGGCCCTGGATGCTGACGGCGGGTTCACGCGGATGGAGCCGACCGAGCACGGTCTCGACCCGATAACCGCCGTTCATGACAAGGGGATGGTCGGCTTCCTGGAGGAGGCTTGGTCGGAGGTTCGGCGGCAGCGGGTCCCGCGCTCGTTCCTGTCGGCCGACACGTACCCCAACCGCGCGATGTTCGAGGGGATGTCGGGTGATGCGATCGAGGCTCTCGTGCGCGAGCCTTCGCACATCGGTGGTCGAGCCGGTTTCTGGGGTCTCGATTCGGCAGCACCACTGGTGGCGGGCACGTATGTGGCCGCGCGCGGGGCCGTGGACGTGGCTCTGACGACGGTGGATCTCGTGCTCGATGGTGGCGCGACGGTCGCCTATGGCCTGTGTCGGCCGCCGGGGCATCACGCCGCACGCTCGATGTACGGCGGGTATTGCTTCTTCAACAACGCAGCCATCGCCGCCCACGACATCGCGCGGCGGACCGGTGAGCCGGTCGCGATCCTCG
>CAYNGM010000044.1:0-10823 GCA_964396565.1 uncultured Anaerolineaceae bacterium
GTGTCCTTGAACGGATCGCCGACCGTGTCGCCGACGACCGCCGCGGCATGGGCCTCGGTCTTCTTGCCCAGGATGTTGCCCTGGTCGTCCTTCAGGTTGCCCGACTCGATGTACTTCTTGGCGTTGTCCCAGGCGCCGCCGCCGTTGTTCAGGACGGTCGCCAGCAGGACGCCGGCGATGGTCCCGACCATGAGCATGCCCGCGACGGCCTCATAGCCGAGGAGCACGCCGATGGCGATGGGCGTGAGCACGGCGACCAGCCCCGGAGCGATCATCTCCTTGAGCGCGGCGCGGGTCGTGATGTCGACGACGCGGGCATAGTCGGGTCGGACGCTGTAGTCCATGATCCCGGGCATCTCGCGGAACTGGCGCCGGACCTCGACGATGATCGACCCGGCAGCCTTGCCGACCGCGCGGATCGCGAGGCTGCTGAAGAAGTACACGAGCATCGCAGCAAGAAGTGCGGCGATGAAGACCTTGACGTCCGCGAGGTTGACCGCGTTCATGAGCTCGGCGCCGGGCACGCCGGCCTCGATGCGGCGACCCTGGATGAGGTTGATCTTGTCGATGTAGGCGCTGAACAGCAGGAACGCGGCAAGCGACGCCGAGGCGATCGCATAGCCCTTGGTCAGGGCCTTGGTCGTGTTCCCGACGGCGTCGAGCCGGTCGGTGATCTCGCGGGCGCCGGCCTCGGCTCGGCTGAACTCGGCGATGCCTCCCGCGTTGTCGGTGATGGGGCCGAAGGTGTCCATCGCCAGGATGTACGCCGTGGTCATGAGCATGCCCATGGTCGCGACCGCGGTCCCGAAGATGCCGCCGACGTTGTCGCCGTTGGCGTTGACGAGATTGGCCTGCTCACCCAGCCAGTGGCTGACGAACAGCGCGATGCCGATGGTGATGGCCGTGACCGCCGTGGTCTCGAAGCCGACCGCGGTGCCGCTGATGATGTTGGTCGCGGGCCCGGTCTTGGACGCCTCGGCGATCTCGCGGACCGGCCGGAACGTGCCGGCGGTGTAGTACTGGGTGATGTAAACGAAGGCGACGCTGGTCACGAGGCCGACGATGCCGGCCAGGAAGAAGTAGACCCATGTCGGCAGGTCGCCGAACTCGCCGGTCGTGCCGTTCGTGTTCATCATCACGGCGGTCGTGATGGCCAGCCCGACCACGGACAACAGGGTCGTGACCCAGTAGCCGCGGTTGAGCATGTTCATCGGGTCCTCGGTCTCCTTCCCGCGGATGAAGAAGATCGCGACGATGGTCGCCAGGAGACCGAACGCGCGGACGACCAACGGGAAGAAGATCCAGGCCTCGGGGTTCGGCCAGCCCGCGGCGACCGCGATGCCGTAGACGGCGACGCCCAGGATCATCGCGCCGATGTTCTCGGCGGCGGTGGACTCGAACAGGTCCGCGCCGCGGCCCGCGCAGTCGCCGACGTTGTCACCGACGAGGTCGGCCACGACGCCCGCGTTCCGCGGATCGTCCTCCGGGATGCCGGCCTCGACCTTGCCGACGAGGTCCGAGCCCACGTCGGCGGCCTTGGTGTAGATCCCGCCGCCGAGCTGTGCGAACAGGGCGACGAATGACGCACCGAAACCGAACCCGACGATGAGGAATGGCGCCTGGGCGACCGTCACCTCACCGATGAACGTGCTGTACGCGGTGAAGATCCCCCACACACCAAGGAGTGACAGGGCGACCACGAGGAAGCCCGAGACCGCGCCGCCGCGCATCGCGACCTGAACGGCCTCGACCAGGCTGCGACGGGCTGCCGAGGCGGTCCGGACGTTGGTCTTGACGCTGATGTACATGCCGATGATGCCCGACGCCATCGAGCACATGGCACCGACGAAGAAGGCGAAGGCGGTCATCAGACCGATGGGCAGACCGGCCATGGATGGGACGTCGGCGACTTCCGGTGTCTCCACGACGGCGATGACCACACCGATGATGATCGCCCCCACGATGGCGAGGCCGAAGATCGTCGTGTACTGGCGCCGGATGAAGGCCACCGCGCCCTCGAGGATCGTCCCCGCGACGGCCTGCATCTCTGGTGTGCCGCTGTCACGGCCGAGCACGTCACGTGCCAGGTAGAGCGCGAACAGCACGGCGATTAGGCCCGCCGGCAGGATGATCAATTGGAGCGTGCTCGCATCCATCAGGGTCGTCGGATCCTCCACATGGGCATCGGGTGGTGGACGTCCATCCGGTGGCGCGTACGCTGGCGCCGTGGCGGGAGGCAGTCCGGGCTGAGACGGTCCCGGCCGGCATCCTCCGGCGGGTCGGCGACCGATCAGGCCGCCGCGGAGTGTATCGCGCGCCGAAGACGCGGGTCAAACTCAGCCAGCACGGCGGTTATGCATCGAGGTGCCGCGCCCTGAGTCAGCGCACGACCGACGACCAGCGAGCGACGACGCGCACGACCGGCGACCAGCGACCGGCGACCAGCGAGCGACGACCGACGCTGGACGGCCGTCCCGGCGTCGCGCCCCTATACTGCCGGACTTGTGAGCCAACGACCGGCCTTCGGGTGTCTCTTCGAGATCGTCGAGACCCTCGTCCTCACCCTGATCATCTTCCTTGTCATCCAGAACTTCGTCGCGCAGCCCTACAAGGTGCAGCAGCAATCGATGGAGCGGACCCTGGAACCCGAGCAATACGTGCTCGTGGACAAGCTGACCCCGCGCTTCGATACCTACAAGCGCGGCGATATCGTGGTCTTCACGCCACCGGCGGAGTGGGGCGAGGACGGCACCCCGTTCATCAAGCGGGTCATCGGTCTAGGCGGCGACAAGATCGAAATCCGAGATGATGGGTTCGTGTATGTCAACGGCCAGCTGCTCGATGAGCCCTACCTGTACTCGGCCACGCCCGGTGGTCCGCCCCAGCCGACCACTGCGCCACCCGACCGATCCACCTGGACCATCCCGCCGGGCGAGTTGTTCCTGATGGGCGACCACCGCCAGAACTCGGCGGACTCGCGCACGTTCGGTCCGGTCGAGGAGAGCCAGGTCATCGGTCGGGCATGGCTGCGCTACTGGCCGCTCGACACGTTCGGGATCATGCAGACCCCTACCTACCCGGACCTGTCCGCGTCCACGCCGTGAGGTCGCGGCTCCCGTGAACCCGATCCTCGCCGGGGTCGCGTTGGCGGTGGTCACCGCGACGATCGTCGCCGTCTCCGTGCGGGATGCCCGGATCGCGACGCTCTCGCTGGCCATGGTCATGCTCCTGGGTGCGGTCGTCGCGGACCCGGTGGCTGCGCCGGTCGGGCTTGCTGCGCGGTCCGTCGGCGCGATCCTCGCCGCCTATCTCCTGTGGATCGCTGCCCGCGAACGAACCGATGACGCGCTGCCGCCGGCTCCGACCGAAGGGACGCGGGTGGGCTGGCCGACCGAGATCCTGCTGGCTGCCGCGGCGGCGGTCGTGGGCGAGGCGGTCGTACTCCTCGCGGCTCATCCAGGGGGGCTGGTCCGGGGGCGGCCCCGGCTTCGGCACGGGGGCGGCGGCGATGAGCAGCGTGTCGCGCAGGGCCTCGCGGTCAAAAACGCGGCCCATGAGGGTGCGGCGCAGGGTCTCGGCGCGCCACCGCTCGGACCGGTCGAGGCGAGCGTCGCCGGGTTTGCCGTCGCGGCCCTCGCGGTCGCACCAGTCATGACCGGCCGCGACGTCTTTCGAGTCGGGATCGGCCTGATCCTGCTGCTGACCGCCGCCGAGCTCGTCGGGACGGGCCTGGTCGGGACCCCCGAGCCCCTCGCACAGCTCGTCACCACAGCCCTGCTGGTCACGGGGGCCGGCACCGTAGCTACGCTCGCGCTGGCGGCGCGCCGCGACGGACCGGGTGGCTTCACCTTCGCGACAGGTGCAGGGGATGGCAGCGGGTCGTCGCGCCGAGCTGGTCGGCTCCAGGAAGCCCACCCGGATCCTGGACGCCCGCGGCCGGAGCCGACTGCCGACGACCCGGCCCGCGAGTCTTCCGCGGAACTCGGCTGACGATGAGCTTCCTGCCCTTCCTCGTGATCACCCTCGGCGGGTCGGTGCTCACCTGGTTCGTCCGCCGGTCGCCACGAGTGTCTGGAGGCATCGCCGGCATCCTCCTTGTCGGTGCCATCCTCGCGGCCCTGGCCATCAGCCCGGGTCAGACGCTGGCCATAGGCGGCTCGGGCCTGGTCACGACCGCCTACCTGCGGGTGATCCTGGTCCTGGCCACGGCCCTGGCGGCCATGCTCACGCTTCTGGCCACGATCGACGGTCGCCATGGCGGCGGGACCCCGATCACCCTCGGCATCCTTGGTCTGGCCGGACTCACCCTCGCCCTGCCGGACACCGCGATCGCGGTCGTGGCCGCGACCGCCGGCGGGGCCGCTGGTGCGCTGTACGCGGTGGGAACCGGGGGCGGTCGGATCGGTGCGACGGTCGGCACGCGGGTCCTGCGCGCCGCGGTCATCGCAGGCACGATGGCGATCGCCGCCAGCGCATGGATCGGTCGCGACCTGAGCGAGTTGGCGGCGCAACCGGTGGTCTTCGGACTCGCGTACCTGGCGATGGGGCTGGCCGTCGCGATCCGTTTCGGCGCCATCCCGTTCCATGTCTGGACGGCAAAGCTGACCGACACGGTGGCGGCCACATCACTCCCGCTGGTGATGGTAATCGGACCGGCGGTGTTCGCGGTCGTCGCGCTGGCCTGGACCGACGCATCGATCGCTCCGCTGCTGGTCGACCTCGACTCCGCCCGGGCGGTCGTCATCGCCGTCGCGGTCGCCTCGATCCTGCTGGGCTCATTGGCGGCGTGGATCCGTGACGACCTGGAGCACGTGGTCGCCTACACGATCATCGGCGACGCGGGTGTCGTACTCCTCGGGATGGCTGCCCTCGATCCGGCCGCGTGGGAACCGACCAGGATCTGGATCCTGGTGCTCGTGGCGTCTCGCTGCGCGTTCGCAGCGTGGGCCGGCGCAGTCCGGATCGGGGAGGGGACGAGCCGGATAGATGACCTTCGCGGCTGGGCCCTACGGATGCCCCTGGCGGGGGTCGCCCTCGCGCTCACGGCGATCGCGGCGATCGGGCTGCCGGGGCTGGCCGGGTTCGAGGCCCGCTCGGACATCATCGCGCTGGCGCTCGATGGCCCGCTCGGGTCGATCGTGTTCCTCGGCGCGCTTACCCCGCTGGCCATCTATATCCGACTGCTGATCATCGGGGTCGAACGAGGTGTCGGAACGACCGACGCGATCTCGCGACGGCTGGTCCTGACCAGTCCGCGTGCGGGCGAGCTGCGCAGGTGGATGGCGACGACGTGGGGGGCGAATCGACACGTCGTCGTCGGGACGACCAGCGTCGCGGCGGCAGTCCTTGCCCTCGGCGTCAGCCTGGGCGGGCTTGGCGGGCCGGCCGCTGCGGCGGGCGAGCCGCCGACCCTCGCCGTACCGGGTGAGACGTTCATCCCCGGCGACCAGATCGAGCCCGATGGTCCTGCGGAGCCGGAGACGTCCGATGATCCGGACGTGACTGCGCCACCGGACGAGACCGCGCCACCGGACGAGACCGGTGAGCCGGTCAGCCCCGACGCATCGACCCACCCGACCCCCACAGAGGTCGTTGGGTCGAGGGGCTACTCGCCCTCGGCCAGCACCCAGCGATCCACATCACGCTCGTAGTCGAGCAGTTCGGTCGATCTGAACCACAGCGCGAGCTCGGTCGTCGCAGCTTCCGGGCCGTCCGAGGCATGCACGATGTTCTGTGCCGTCTCGAGCGCGAAGTCGCCGCGGATGGTGCCGGGAGCGGCCTCATGGGGCCGTGTCGCGCCGTTGATGGCGCGCACGACGGCGATGGCATTGGGCCCCTCTAGGGCGAGGGCGACAAGCGGCGCGGAGGTGATGAACTCCACGAGTCCGGCGAAGAACGGCTTCTCGCGATGAGCCTCGTAATGCCGCTCGGCGAGGCCGCGATCCACGTGCACCAGCTTGAGCCCGACGATCTTGAGCCCGCGCTCCTCGTAGCGGGTCAGGATCCGCCCGACCAGCTGGCGCTGCACGCCGTCGGGCTTGACGAGGACAAGGGTGCGTTCACTCACGCGGGGTCTCCTTCCGGGGGATGGCTGCTCGACTCGTCATCGGTCGCACGATCGGTCAAATCCGTGGCGTCGATGGCGAGGGTGGTGTTCGACGGCGACGCCACGGCGTCGGCGTATGACCGAAGAGCCTCGCGCTCGCGACCGAGGAGACGATACGCGTCCCCGCGCACGAACGCCAGCCGCCGGTCGGTAGTGCCGGCCACGACATCGACGATGGCCGGGGCGAGGAGGGGGTCCAGGCGGATGGCCAGCCCGAGCTGGTCCGCCGCGGTCACCGTGTCGCGAGAAACCAGCGCCGCCCGACCGGCAGCAAGCGCCTCTTCCGCGCTCGGGAGGCCCGGTTCGTCATCGATCGCTTCGTCCCTCGACCCTTCGGGCGACGCGGCACCCGGGAGTTCATCGGTCGACCACAGGGCGATGGTCGTGGGCTCTGCCGATCCATCATCGGCTTGTGGCCCGGGGAGGCCGGCTTCGGCTGCGACGACCATGGTCTCGTGCCGTCCCTGGCGGATCAGCGACCCGCGCTCACCCGGTTCATCGAAGAGCGTCGGAGCCGGCAGGTCCATGGTCATCGCGTCGCCGGGCCAGACGGGGCCGCGGGGCATCCCCGCGAAGACCTCATCGATCGATGTCCCGGCGATGGCCAGCGCCGCCGATGCATGACGCCGCGCCTCGGTCGGCCGACCACGGGCCGTGGCCGCCTCGGAGGCGACGACCAGGGCGAGCAGCGGTCCATCGGTGCCGTCACCAAGGAGCAGACCGGCGATGGCCCCCGCCCCGGCCAGGTCGCCCGTCCGCCAGCGCGCTTCCAGCAGGTCGACGAGACCGGCCTCATCGAGCGCATCGCGCCCGGCCAGCGTCTCGAGCTCCGCGCGAGCCAGGCTCAGCGAACCGAGACGGAGATGGAGGCGGGCAAGCGTCAGGCTCGGTCCACGCGGTGCCCCGGCGACGGGTGAGACCGGTCCCGCTGGCGCGGCGCTCTGGTCGGCGACGGCGACCCCTCCGTCGGTCTCGCGGCCGGTCTCGGGCTCGGCGTCGACAGGGTCAGTCATCAGTCGAGACGCAGGTGCCGCTCGAGACCGCGCAGGTGGCGCCCGGCGGCGACCACGGCCAGACGCAGCCCGTCATCGGTCACCAGATCGCGGGCAAGACGCAGGATGTCGGACGCTTCGACGGCGTCGATCGCGGCGAGCGCCTCGTCCACCGTCATGACCCGATCGTGGAGGGCTTCCTGGCCACCGATCCAGGAGGCCACGTGGCGTGTCTCCTCCATGCGCAGTTCCAGACCGCCCGACAGATAGCGCTTGGCCTTGGCCAGTTCGTCGCCTGGCACCGGCTCCTGGCGCAGTCGATCAAGTTCGACGAGGATGGCCGTGATCGCGTCCGGCAGGCCGTCCGGGTCCACCCCGGCGGATATCTCGAGCGCTCCCGCGTCGGAGTACTCCACGGTCCCCGAGCCGATGTCGTAGGCGAGACCGCGTTCCTCGCGTACTGATTGGAACAGCCGGCTGCTCATCCCGTCGCCGAGCACCACGTTGAGGACACCCAGGACCCAGCTGTCCCGATGATCGCGCGGCAGGCCGGGCAAGCCGATGACCAGTTGCGCCTGCGTGGTCTGGCGCTTGCCCACCCGGATCCGCTCACCGGCCGGCAGCGACGGCGCCGATTCGAACCTGGGGATCGCCCCGTTGCCGCGTCCGAATGCCTTGTCCGCGAGTTCGACCAGGGTCTCATGGGGGAGGTCGCCGGCGACCGCAACGACCGTGTTGGCCGGACGGTAGGTCGTCCGCCAGAAGTCGTGGATGGTCGTGTCTGGAAGGGCGCGGATACCGGCCTCATCCCCGCAGATCTCGCGACCGAGCGGCCCCTCGCCGAACAGCGCGGTCTGGAACAGCATCTGGGCGTACTCGGCCGGGTCGTCGAGATACGAGCGGATCTCCTCGATGATCACCGTTCGCTCACCCTCGATCTCGGTCGAGTCGAGGTTGGGCCGGACGATGAGCTCGCCCAGCACGTCCATCGCCCGGGCGGCCTCGCGCAGCGGCACGCGGACCCAGTAGACGGTGGACTCGCGATCGGTCGCGGCGTTGAACGAGCCACCCACGCCCTCGATCGCCGCACTGATCGAGCGTGTCGAGGGGTAGGCAGCCGTACCCTTGAAGGTCAGGTGCTCCATGAAATGGGCGACCCCGGTCTCGGCCGGCGTCTCGAGCCGCGATCCAGCGAGGACGTATGCCGCGATGGAGACCGAGCGTGCCCCGGGCATTCGGGAGGTGATGACACGCGGCCCGTCGGGCAGCGCGGTCCGTTCGAACATCGCGGGCGATGGTACAGGAGAGCTGCCGCCGGCCGATCTGGCAGGCCAGACCGACCGGCGTGTCGGTCAGACCGAGGCGTTGATGATCGGCTCCAGCCAATCCTTCAGGAAGAACACGACGAACGCGATCGCCGCGCCCCACATCAGCAGATGGATCTCGCCGACCTTGCCCCGGACAAGCTTGATGAACACCCAGGCGATGACGCCTGCCCCGATGCCGATGGCGATGTCATAGGTGAGGGGCATCAGGATCATCGTGAACAGGGCCGGGATCGCCTGCTCCGGGTCGGCGACATCGAGCCCGCGGATCTGCTCGAACAGCAGCGCACCCACGAGGATCAGGGCCGGGGCGGTCGCCGCGGACGGGATCATGGTGGCCAACGGAGCGAGCAGCACCGCGACCAGGAACAGGAGCCCGGTCACGACGCTTGTGAAGCCGGTTCGTCCGCCCTCACCGACACCAGCCGAGCTCTCGATGTAGCTGGTGTTGGAGCTCGCCCCGAACACCCCACCGAGCATGGCGGCCGCCGAGTCGACCAGGAGGATCCGGCTGACCCCCGGGACCTTGCCTTGCTCGTCGGTCAGACCGGCCTGCTCCCCGACCGCGGTGACCGTCCCGATCGTGTCGAAGAAGTCGAGGATCATGATCGAGAAGATGATCAGCACGGCGGTCAGGGCACCAAGGTCCCAGACCTCCATGATGTCCAGCTGGCCGATATTGCTGAAGTTCGGCACGACCGAGAAGTCCGTCGGGATGGTCGTGACCCCAAGCGGGATGCCCACAAGGGTCGTCACCAGGATGCCGATCAGCAGGGCGCCTGGCACCTTTCGGACGTACAGGGCGATGGTGAACAGCAGACCGCCGATGGCCAGGAACTGGGCGACCGTGGTCGGGTAGACGAACGACACCGGCGGCACGCCGCCCTCCGGCGAGACGATCAGCCCGGCGTTGACGAAGCCGATGAACAGGATGAACAGGCCGATGCCGACCGCGATCGCCTTCTTGAGCTCGAGCGGGACGGCGTTCATGACCGCCTCGCGCAGTCCGACCAGGACCAGCAGCAGGACGACCAGACCCTCCCAGAAGATGACCCCCATCGCGCCCTGCCACGTCAGCCCGCGCGACAGCACGAGGTTGAAGGCAACGATGGCGTTGATCCCAAGACCCGCGGCCAGGGCGATCGGGAAGTTGCCGACGACCCCCATCGCGATGGTCACAAGACCAGCCAGCAGCGCCGTCACCGCAGCGGTCGCGGCAGGGTCCATCCCGGCGTTCCCCAGGATGACCGGGTTGAGGAAGATGATGTAGGCCATGACCATGAACGTGGTCAGACCCGCACGGACCTCCGTGCGCAGATTCGTGCCTCGTTCGGCGAACCGGAAGTAGTTCGCTATCCCTTCCACCCTGAACCGTCCCTCCTCGTCATCGGTCGGCCGGCACGCCACGCGCGAACCAGGCCGTGGTCATGTCCCCCCGTGCATCGCCGGTGATCGATCCACCGGGGCCGCCACGGTCGAAGGTCGCCGTGGGGTCTCGGTCGCCGATCGCCGGAACCGGATCTCGCTACTCGTCCTCGTGGGCCTCGAGGCCAAGCAACTCCATCTGGACGTACTCGGACGTGTCGAACGCCAGCTGTCGGGGCGCGAACGGGGAGCCTTCCTCCTCGCCCGGACCGATCGGGGCGAACTCCACGATGACTCGCTCGTCGCCCATCACCAGGGCGTAGACCAGCAACTGGTCGGGCCGTGTCTCGAACTCGAGGTGCTCGAACGAGTCGATGTTGAGGGTGATCGCCAACGGTGTGAAGTAGGTGGAGGTATCGGGTGCGTCAGTGACGATCCGCTCCACCCAGCCGGTGCCGTGAGCGACCGTATCGCGTCCGCGCAGGTAGCGGTAGGTGACTGTCTGCTTCAGCAGGGGTCGCAGCAGGTGGAGCATGTCCGTGCGGCTGGTGACGACACCCTGGTTCACGAAGAACTTGGCGGGCGGCGGGCTCGACACGGGGGGCTCCCTCTGGGTGTGGAGGGTCGGGCTGGACGCCGCGATGGTAGCGCACCAGGGAACCACCGGGAAGGCACCGGGGATGCACCTGGGATGCACCGGCGGCCGGGTATCATCGCCGGCATGCTCCTCGCGGTCGATATCGGTAACACGAACATCACCGTCGGCCTCGTCCGGGCCGGCACGGTGGTCGCGCGCCGCCGGGCGGCGACGCGCTCCGCCGCCAGCTCCGACGAGATCGAGCTGATGCTCGATGGCTTCCTGCGTCTCGATGACGCGTCGTTCGCGGATGTCGGGGCGATCGCCTGTGCCTCTGTCGTGCCCGCCCTGACCGCCGCGCTGGAGGCCGTCGCCGTACGCCGTGATCGACCCCTCGTCATCGCCACCAGCGGGACGGTCCCGATCGCCGTCAGGGTCGATCGACCGGGTGAGGTCGG
>CAYNGM010000045.1:0-8284 GCA_964396565.1 uncultured Anaerolineaceae bacterium
CGGCCGCTACGTGACCTTCCGGGTCGACAGCGTGGAGCTCCCCGACGGTCGCCGTTCCGTCCGCGACATCGCCGGTCATCCGGGCGCCGTGGCGATCGTGGCAGTCGATGGCGATGGGCGCGTCGCGCTCGTCCGCCAGTGGCGGGTTGCCGCCCACGACGCGCTGCTCGAGATCCCGGCAGGTGGTCTCGACCCGACGGAGGACGGCTCGAAAGAGGACCCCGAGCTGGCCGCCCGACGCGAGCTCGAGGAGGAGACCGGTCTGCGGGCCGGATCCTGGCGCAGGCTCGGGTCGTTCTTCTCGGCACCGGGCTTCACCGAGGAACTGATGCACCTCTTCCTCGCTACCGACCTCTCCGCCGCTCATCCCGACGGGCGGCTGGGTCCTGACGAGGATGAGCGACTCGTCCTCGAGTGGCTCCCCTGGCGCGACGCGGTGATGGCCGCCGAGAGCGGTGCCATCCGAGACGCGAAGTCGCTGGTCGGGCTGTTCTGGCTGGCCCGGCTGATGGCCGTCGAGGCGGCCGGAGCCGGGGAGGCGGCCGGCGCCGTCAAGGGTCCGATCGGCCAGGGCTGAGAGAGGTCTCGGGCCGCTCAGCGGGGCTCGTCGTCGGGGCGGGCGACGCTGGCCTGCGACGGGCGCGGCGGCGATGCGTCCGGACCGAGTCGATCCAGCGCGCCACGGTACAGCTCGCTCGTCGGGTCGAGAGCCACGGCGATGCGCAGATGCGTCCCGGCGTCCCGGCGCTGCCCCAATCGCTTGAGGCTCTGGCCCAGCGCGTAGTGAGCATAGTCGGCGGATGGGTCGATCTCGATCAGTCGCTCGAACGTCCTGCGAGCGGCATCGTGTCGGCCGGAGTTGAAGTACGCCCGCCCGAGCGCCTCGAGGATCGATGCCCTACTCGGCTCGAGTCGGTCGGCGCGCTCCAGGACTATCGCGGCCTGGGCGTGATGACGGTCAACGAGAAGCGCCTGTCCGCGCTGGAGCAGGTCGTACGCGCTCTCATCCGCTGTCGTGTCATCGTCCGGCGTACCGGACAGATCGCCCATGACTATGCCTCGCCGGCTCCGACAGCCTCGCGGTACGGCGCCAGGTCCACTGCCTTCAACCGCGGCGACTCCGTGACCCCGGGGATCCGGCCACGCTTGGCGATCGGCCGTCCGTCGATCTCCTTGATGTCACCGGTGAAGTCGATCGGCGAGGCGCCGCTGATGAACGAACCGACGGCGAACGAATCGACGGGCGCCTCGGCATCCTTGAAGTAGCGGATCCGATCCGGCGTCAATCCGCCCGACACGGTGATCCGGACGTGGTGGAACCCCTCCCCGTCGAGCCGCGCACGAACCTCGTGGACGAGGTCGGCCGTGACTCGTCCCCGCTCGGATGGGGTGTCGAGACGGATCCCGTAGAGGCGATCGCCGAGCGCGTGCGCGACCCGCAGGGCCTCCTCGGCCTCGTCCCTGAACGTGTCCACCAGGACGATCCGCGGGACCTCCGGCCCAAGGTCGCGATCGAACGCGAGGGCGGCCTCTACGGTGTCGCCGAAGATGAGCACCAGCGAATGGGGCATCGTCCCGGTCGGGTTGAGGCCGGCCAGTCGCGCACCGGCGGGGGTGGAGGCGCCGACACAGCCGCCGACGATCGCCGCATAGTCGAGGACGTCGGTGATATCGGGGTGGACATGCCGCGCCCCGAAGCTGATGACCGGGTCAGGGGCTGCCACCTCGACACACTCGCGCGCCGCGCTCGCCCCGCCGGTCGACTGGGCGAGCATGCCGAGCATCGCCGTCTCGTACAGACCGAACGCCCTATAGCGCGCCCTTATCCGCAGGACGATCTCCTTTGGCGCGACCAGGTCGCCGTCGTCGAGCGCCTCGATACGGGTCTCGGATGGATCGGCACCGGCCAGGACGTGCCCGAGGAGGTTCTTGGCCTCGTCGATACCGCACAGGACGGCATCCTGACGAGTGAAGACCTCCATGGTGACCAGTGGATCGAGGCCCTCCGTACGCAGGATGCTCTCGGCGCGTGCGAAGTAGACGTCGGCCGAGTCGCCGGACAGGATCTCGCGGGATGGTCGAGTGCGCTGCAGACCCATCGAAGGTGGAAGACTCCGTGTGCGGGAGCGCGAGTGTAGCGCAGCCATCGAGCGCGCCGAAGGCTCGGGTGTATCGGAAGGCCGGGCGTAACGGAAGGCTCTGGCGTAGCGGAAGGTCGGGCGTAGTGGATGTCGAGCCGGTCCCTGGCCTCAGTCGTGCGGAGCGGACATGCGGGTCGCCATCGGGCGACGGCGCCGCCGTGCGCCGCGACGTCTGACGACCCCGACGACGAGGAAGATCGCGAGGATCGCGGCCAGGATCAGCAGCGCGATGCTCAATGCTCGCCCACCACCGACTGATGCCGCGTGAGCCCAACTGGCCCCGGCCTCAGACGATGCCGCCACCGACGCCTCCAGGTCGCCGGCCGCGAACGCATCGCGGGCCGCCACGAGATCGGCCTCGGGGGTCTCGCCCACGAGCCCGAGGTCGCGAAGCGGGTCGGTTGTCGTCGGGCGCAGGGCACCCGCCGCCGCGTACGCACGCACGGCGGCGAGCTCGGCGTCAGCCTCCGCCCGCGCGTCGTCGAACCCATCGTCGTCCTGGAAGGCCTGGCGCAGGCGGTCCGGCACGATCAGTCCGGCCCGCGCCGCCTCGTCCGCGATGGTCGCGCGGGAATCCAGGATCGCCGCGGCTTCGTCGAGCATCGCCGTGGCTGTATCGAACTGCCACGCCCGCAGCGCGTCGCGGATCGGCCGCGGCAGCTGCCACGGGCCGGCCAGCGTGACCACCTCCTCGTAGCGCACCCGCGCGCCCGATCGCGCGTCGAGCAGGGCAAGATCGGCCGGACGGGCGACCCAGGCTCGCCACAGGTCGTCATATGACGTCCCGGTCCGTGCCTCGAGCAGGTCGAGCAGGCCCCGCCAATCCGGGGGACCATCGACCCGCTCCACCGGGCCTCGCGCCGGCTGGTAGGCACCCGTTCCGTCTGCCGCGTCGTCCCAGACAGCCCGGAGTCGATCGGCGCCAGCACGCTTCGCGATAGCCGTCGCGAGGATCTCGGAGGCAGCGTAGCCGTAGGCCTCCACGGCTGGCGTCTCCTCCCCCACCGGTCCCCAGTCGTTGAGCGCTATGCGGCTCGCGGCCAGTTCGTCGGCCATGGCTGGTTCACGAACGCTGACATCGACAGCGGGCGCGACAGCCGACGCGTAGTACGACGCAAACCCCTCGTCCGCCCAGCGATCGGCGAGCAGGGCGCCGTTGAACCAGCCGTGGGCAAGCTCGTGGAGGACGACCGGTGAACCGGCGTAATAGGCGACGTCGATAAGGCGCTTGCCGGGGTCGTACAACCCGGCGTAGCCCTCCGCCGAGCGGCTGACGGCCTCCTGGATCGTGAGTGGCTCGGGATGCGGCCAGGCGAGACCGATCCGCTCGCCCAGGACCGGCAGGGCGGCCGCGGTCAGATCGACTACCCGCTTAGTCCAGGCCGGATCGTCAGGCCAGCCACGGACGATGAGCGATGCTGGTGCGCCGAGGACCGTCGGCTCGACCGGCGTCTCCTCATATGCGCCGGGCCGCGCGGCGACGAGGTACGCGAAGAACGAGAGTGGCCGCGCGAGCCTGCCGGTGTCGAAGAACGTCCGACCGTCCGGGGCGACCATCGGATCGGTGATCGACCCGGCCTCCACTTCGACGTCATAGCCGGCGGGGAACTCCACCCGGACCCTGCTCCCAGGCGTCGAGTCGGTCGCATAGGCCCACACCGGGAACGACACCAGCGAGTCGCCGACCCGCAGGTCGCGGCCGGGACTGCCGCCCGGATCGCGCAGGTCGAAGGCCAGTCGGTAGGTCGCGGTCTTGCCGCTGAACAGCTTGGGAAAGCGGATACGGAGGCGTGTGTAGTCGTCGGTGTGCTTGGTCGCCTTGACCGACCCGACGCCGGACCCGTCCCTGGTCAGCGTGAAACCGCTGGCCCTTGGGATGACGTCGAGCAGGACCTCGTCGAAGAAGAAGCGCTTGGTCTTGGTGTCCTTGAGGTGGTTCGTCAGGGCGAGGTCGACCACCACGTGGACCCGCCCCTTCTCGGGCTGGACGAGATAGCGCGCATCGCTGGTGATGCTCAGGTCCGGCGTTGCCCCGACTGCCGGCACCGGCGAGACAAGCCCCATGAGGACGACGGCAAGCAGCCCGAGCATGGTCAGCCCCACGCGTCGGCTGGCCACCATGCCTCGCCATCGCACGCTCATCCCGGAAGGTCCTCGTCGAGCGGCTGGTCCGACTCCTCCGCCGGTGGCTGCGAAACGTCAGCGGCGAACAGTTCCGGCAGGGCAGGCGCGTAGCGTGCCAGCAGGCCCGGGTTCCGGCTCACCCGATCGCCAGGGTCCGGCATCCGGCCACCCAGCCACAGCCAATCCTTCGACTCGTCGAGCAGACGGTCGGCGATCCCGATGATCCGGGCAAGGGTGAGCCCGAGTCCGTCCGCCCCGGACGAAGCGGCGACATCGACGGGTGTCTCCACCGCAAGCAACGGGCGCTCATCCTCCCCCACGCTGAACTTCGCGAACGGGAACTCATCATTCCAGCGCAGGAGTCGGCGGTAGGACTTGCGGAACAGGTCGCTGATCGGTGGTGCGTAGTGGGCCCAGCAGATCAACGCGAGCGTCGGGTCCAGGATGATCGTCAGACGGAGGTCGAAGCGGCGACGGCCGTCGAGGACGAGGTCCCAGCTCGCGATCCCGTCGCGCTCGGCGCGTTCGATGGGTCGGAGATCGAGGGCGGTGAGCCACCGCTCGATGTCCGCTGGGGCGAGCACTCGACTGCCCGGACCCCGGTCGGGGGATGACATGGCCCGCGGAGTCTAGCCGACGGCGCGAGGTTCGGCGGTCGGCGTGAGGTTCGGCGGTCAGCCCACTCCGCCGCGCCCGCGGCCGGGATGCCCACGCGCCGCGCCGGCCGCGGCCTGGTGCTCGTGGGCCCGCATGCCGTGATCGTGGGTCCGTCGGCCACTCGATCGGGCCTCGACCGACTCGCCGGAGCGCACCACCTTCGAACCGAAGTCGCTCGTCCGGACATCGGCGGCGACCTTGACGTTCCGCCCGATACGAGTCCCTCGCGGGATGACGGCACGCTTGCCGACGACCGTGATCCCCGAATGCAGCCGCTCCGGTTCGCGCTTGTTTGGTTTGTCCGGGAATGGTCCGTCGCCGATGATCGCACCCGGACCGACCACCACCTCCTTGTCGAGGATCGAGCGGTCGACGACGGCGCCGGAGCGGATCACCGAGTCGAACATCACGATCGAATCGCGGACCACGGCACCTACCTCGACGCGGACGCCAGGCGAGAGGACGGAGTTCACGACGGTCCCGGTTATCTCGCAACCGTGGCTGATCAGCGAGCGATGGACCTGGGCGGTCGGCCCGACCTTGGCCGGTGCGCGTTCCTCGGAACGGGTGTGGATGATCCACTCGGGGTCATACAGGTCGAGCTCCGGGTCGTCGTCGAGGAGCGCCATGTTCGTCTCCCAGAACGACTGGATGGTGCCGACGTCCTGCCAATACCCGGCGTAGCGATAACCGAAGACCCGCGCGTCAGCCTCCAGCATGGCCGGGATCACATGGGCCCCGAAATCGACCAGGTCATCGGACAGGAAGCGACGCAACGCCTTCTTCGAGAAGACGTACACCCCCATCGACGCCAGGTCGCTCTTGGGCTGCTTTGGCTTCTCCTGCCATTCGACGACCCGATCGTTCTCGTCGAGGGCGAGGATCCCCATCCGTGACGCCTCGGCGATCGGCACGCGCCGGACTGCGATGGTCACATCCGCGCGACGACGCTTGTGCGCGGCCACGAACGGCTGATAGTCCATCTTGTAGATGTGATCGCCCGCCAGGACGACCACCGTGTCCGACTCCGAATGCTCGATGACGTTCATGTTGCGCAGGACGGCGTCGGCGGTCCCGCGATACCACTCGGCGACCCGGGTGCGCGAGATGTACGGCTGAAGGAGCTTGACCCCACCTCGACTCCGGTCGAGGTCCCACGGGCGGCCGACACCGATGTGGTCGTTCAACGAGCGCGGGTTGTACTGGGTCAGGACCACGACGTCGGTGATATCCGAGTTGACGCAGTTCGACAGCGTGAAATCGATGATCCGGTACTTGCCACCGAACGGGACGGCCGGCTTGGCGCGCTCCTGGGACAGGATCGAGAGACGCTCGCCCTCACCACCGGCGAGGATCACCGCCATCGTCCGCTTCACGGCCCCGAACGCCTCCCGTGGTCTCTGGGATCCTGCGGCGATGCTAGCACGGGCAGGATCGGCCGGTCAGAGGTAGAGGCGCGGGTTGGTGAACTGCCCGTTGCGCTCCACCATCCAGTGGAGATGCGCCCCGGTCGCCTTGCCGGTGCTGCCCTCGTAGCCGATGACCTGGCCCTTGGTGACCGACTCGCCGACACGGACCGGACGCTTCGGCTGCATGTGCGCGTACCAGGTGCGCAGCGAGCCCGAATGCGCGATGACCACGATCCAGGCCGGGTCGGCCCCGTCCGCCCAGTTCCAGCCGATGTACACGACCGTACCGGCGGCAGCGGCTTTGACCGGCGTACCGGTACCACCACGCGCGACCAGGTCGATGCCGTTGTGGTAGTGCGCGCAGCCGTGGCCCGGCGCGTAGAAGCCGAATGACGAACAGCCGTACTCACCGCTGACGGTGAACGAATCCAATGGCCAGCGCATGGTCCCGTTGAACTGCGACGGGATCTTGCCCTTGTCGATCTGTTCCTGGATCAACTTGTCGATCTGGCGCGCGAGGGCCTTCTGCTTCTCGGCTGCCTGGCGTATCAGCTTGGCGGCGTTCTTCTTGTTGCGGGCGATGGCCGCGTACCGCGCCCGCTGTTCGCGCAGGGACTTGGCGACGACCTTCTCAAGCTTCTTGAGTGCGGTCCTCGTGTCCTGCAGCTCGCCCAGGTTCCGGTCCAGCTCGACCTTCTGGGCGGCCGTCTGCTGACGAAGCACATTGGTCTTGTCGCGCGCATCGCTGACGGTCTGGCGCAATACCGCGAGCGCTTCGGCGTCCCTGGCGACCTGCTCGGCGAGTGCCTTGTCCTGTTCGGCGACGTCCATGTATGCGCTCATCTCGACGAGCATGTCGGTGAACGTGCCACTCGAGATGAACGCCTCGAGCGGCGAGGTCCGATCGGCGTCGTAGGCACTGCGGATCCGGTCCGCCAGCTGGGCCCGGCGTTCGGCCAGCTGCTCGCGCTTGGCGGCCTCCTGGGCGATCAGATGGCGCAGGTTGGCATCCATCGTCGAGAGCTCGACGATCAGCTCCGCGTAGGTCCCCTCGACCTGCTCGATGCGCGCTTCCATCCTGGTGATCTTGGTCCGCACCACGTCGAGGTCGGCGCCGATCGAGTTCAGCTGCTGGCGGGTGCTCCGGATCTCGGCAGCGAGCGAGGCCTGCAGGTCGTTGAGCTCCTGGACCTTGGCCTTCTGCTTGGCGACCTCCTTCTTGAGGGCAGCCTGCTTGGCCTTGGCGTCCGACAGCTCATCGCCACGCACCACGGCCGTTTGCCCGGGCGCCCCGAACAGGCCCACCAGAAGCGGGATCGCGAGCAGGAATACCGCGAGCTGATCGCGCCATCGGCGACGTGGCTTCGGCGCGGGTCGGCTGACCCAGCCTGAAGCGGCGGGCGGCGGCGACCCGAGGGGCGTGGGGCGCATCAGCGGGGCGATGTCATCGTGCGAGCGATCTCCGTTGGCGGCGCCACCGATGGGGAATGGCGCTAAGTCGTGATCGGCCCGCCGGTGGATCGCCGTCCGTCGACAGGCACAGGCCGCTGGACGACACCATGGATCCGGCTTCGGGGCATGATACCCCGTCCGTCCAGCAGGACCGCCGACGAGTCTATCTCCGGCGTGGCCCGATCCCTAACCCCGTCGATGGTCCCGGTGCGGATGGGACGGTCCGGGCTGATCGGACCTGCGCCCTCACGCGCGACGACCACCGGGTCCAGGCGGGGACTGTGATCACGCTCGGATGAGCACCGCCCACAGTGCCCCGAAGATCAGGAACGGCCCGAACGGCACGTAGGAGCGTCGCCCGATCCGGCGGGTCGCCAACAGGACCAGGAGGACGGCACCGCCGGCGAGCAGGCCGACGAGGACCCCGCCCAGGGCTCGCTCTGCCCCGACCATCAACGCCATCCCGGCCAGGAACTTCACGTCACCGAGGCCGAAAGCCCC
>CAYNGM010000045.1:8384-10706 GCA_964396565.1 uncultured Anaerolineaceae bacterium
CGCTCCGGCGAGAGCCAGTTCCACGAGCGTGGCGTGCGAGGCCCCGGTCGCGCCACGTGGCGCGTACGGCGTCGCCTTGCGGAAGTAGGCCGTGCCGGCGATGTCGAGATGGACCCACGGAACGGTGGTGAACTCACGGAGGAACAGGCCGCTCTTGATCAGCGAGCCCTCTGCCGAGCTCGAGTTCTGGAGGTCGCCGTACCACGACTCCATGTCGGCCACGTACTCCTCGACGAGCGGCAGCTGCCAGTAGCGCTCACCGGCCCGGACACCCGCGGCGGCGACCTCGTCATACCAGGCCTGCGGCGTCCCGAAGGCACCCGTGACCAGGTGGCCAAGTGCCCGCGCGACCGCGCCGGTCAGCGTGGCGACGTCCACCAGATGGGTCGCACCCTGGCGCTCCGCCCAGGTCATCGCATCGCCCAGGATCAGGCGACCCTCGGCATCGGTGTTGATGATGTCCACCTTCTTGCCGTTGAGCGCAGTGACGATGTCACCGGGACGCGTGGAGTGCGGGCCGGGCATGTTCTCGACTGCCGGTGCAACGGCAAGCAGCGGCGTGCCGGGCGCGAGGCGCGCGACCGTCTCGATCGCGGCGATCACCGTACACGCCCCGGTCTTGTCCATCTTCATCTCGTCCATCCGATCGGACGGCTTGATGCTGATGCCGCCCGAGTCGAAGCAGACACCCTTGCCGACGATGGCGAGGTGGCGGCCCAGGGCATCACGCTCGCCGGGTCCACCAGAGCGCATCACGATCATCTGGGGCGGGTTGTCGCTGCCCTGGCCGACGGCCATGAACATCCCCATCCCGAGCTCGGTCGCTCGCTCCGGTCCGATGACCTCGAACGCAAGCCCGTTACGCTCGGCGATCGTCCGCGCCTCCTCGGCAAGGATGAGCGGCGTCATCTCGACAGCCGAGCGATTGGCCAGCGTGCGCGCGGTGTTCGCTCCCTCGCCGATGATCACGCCGCGCTCTGCGGCCGCGGCTATGGCGGTCGTGTCCGCGCCGGGCAGGACAAGGATGAGTTCATCGAGCGTCGGCGGAGTGGCGATGTCGCCCCAGTCGCCGTGAGGCGTCGAACCGGCCGCTTCGGGCGCCGACCGGTACAGGGCGCGTGGGTCGTACGAGCCCTCGATGACCCCGCGGGCGACCAGACGCGCCACCAGCGCTGCGCTCCCGGCAGGTCCCTCGCCGTCCCCGGCGAGTCCGGCGGCGGTCGTGAGCGGCTCGAGCCAGATGGCCATGGTCCGGACCGGCCGGCCACCCAGTCGACGTTCCGCCGAGGCGCCGACCCGAACGACCGCCTCGCGGTCGAGCGTGGCCGGATCCCCGATGCCGACCGCGACGAGCCTCTCGACCGGTAGTTCGCCGGGAGCGACGAGCGATGTGCTGAACCGGCGCCCGGTCAGCTCACGGAATGCGACGAGACTCGACAGCTCGCCGCGACAGCGCCGATCGATCTCGCCAAGGGGTCCATCGAAGGTCGGGCCGGTGGCGATCGGGACCACTAGGACGTCGGCCCTGACGTCCCACGGCTGCTCGGTGACGACACGGATCTGCACGGCGGTTTCGGCCCTCCCGGATGCGCCGGTCGCATCGTCCGGGACCCCCGTGCCCTTGGGGCGCCACGCGGCGACCGATGATGAGACGTTGCCCGGAGTGTAACCGCCCGTCGCTGCCCCGTTGGCCAGCCGATGACGCACGGTTCGACCGGCGTGTGGACCCGCGTCACGGGCGGGCCGGATGGAGGAACGAGGCGTCGTCAGGACGGAGACGGCAGCGGTGACCCGGATGGCCCGACCATCGGATCCGTCAGCGCGTCGGCCAGCGCGCCGCGCACCCGCTCGATAGCGATCACCGCGTCGTTCATCCCGCCCCGTCCGATGTCGGCCATGATCAGGACCATGCCCCGGGTGTCCGGTGGCAGGCGGTCCTTGGCTCGTCCTTCGGCGGCGATCGCGGCCCGCACGTCCCTGGTGACGCGACCCTTCGAATCACGCAGGGCGACGTACAGGTCACGCAGCGCCGTGTCGTAGTCGCCGTTGCGGGCGATCCATTCGTCAAGCGTCGAGACGTCGACCGTGGCGGCCAGCTTGTCACGCTGGGTCCTCGCGGCAGCCAGGGCCTCGTCGGCCCGACCGAGCGCCTTCTGGGCGTGGGCGTACTTCGCCCGACGGCCCAGGTCGGCGGCATCGAGAACGGCCTGGTCATGGTCGGCCAGGCGGGCCGACATCCGACTCGCTGCAAGCGACCCGATGGTCAGGCGTGCCCATGCCCCCTCGAGACCGGTCACGTTCGCCGCGGCATCGGCGAGCCGT
>CAYNGM010000046.1:0-10632 GCA_964396565.1 uncultured Anaerolineaceae bacterium
TCCTTGGTCCGATCATCCCCGACGACCTGAACCTGGACTTCCTGGACTGAGGGTCGGTCGGACCGGCCAGCGCACGGCGATGATCAGTTCGCTTCTGCCTGGACGCGGATACGCGGCACATAGACGACGGTCACGTCAACGGCATGGCCGAGTGTCCTGGCCAGTTCCTGGGCGAGTGCCGGTACGTCGCGTGGCACCTCCGAACCGGTCACCGTCATCTCGATGGTCTCGCCCGCGATGGTGTATCCGGTCACTTGGAGGTCACGCTCACCGATCCAGCCCCGGACCACGGGAGCGCCTGACAGCGCGGTCATCGTCGAGGTGACGTTCTGGTACGAGCGCCAGACGAGTGGGACGGCGATCACCGCCAGCGCGAGGACCGCGACGACCAGGCCCGATCGCATCCGGCCCGCGCGGTCCACCCCCTCGGCCACTGGCCGTGCACCCGCGAGCAGGAACACGATCGACGCGACGACGATGATCGCCGCGAGGTTGGTCGTGAACAGGAGCAGGGCACCCGCCGCGTCATCAAGCCGGCCGAGCTCCAGGCAGATCCCGACGGTGGCCAGCGGTGGGACGAGCGAGACCGCGATGGCCACGCCCGGCAGGGCGTCGGATCCCGTCCGCCGCACCGCCACGAACGCGCCGGCTGCGCCCGCGGCAAGGGCCACTCCAAGATCGAGCAGGGTCGGCTCGGTCCGCGCCTCGAGCGAGGGCGTCAGGACCAGCAGGTCCGGCATGAGCCACGACACCAGGTAGCCGATGGCGATGACCCACAGGGCCGACAGCGCGACCTGCAGCAGCGTGCTTCCCTGCCAGCGGACGCGCCCGGTCACCAGCGACGCACCCACGGCCATGATGGCTCCACCCAGGGGGGCGATGACCATGGCGCCGATGATCGACGCGACCGAGTCCTGGAATAGCCCGAACGTGGCGACCAGGCCCGCCAGGGTCAGCAGCACCGCATAGGTGATCAGTGACTGGCGGAGCGCGGGGCCATCGGGGAACAGGTCGTCGAGGCCCGCTGCCCCAAGCGACATGCGCGCGTCGATCAGCGCGCCGTTCGAGGTGGCCGACTCGGTCGAGCTAGTCATCGCTGCGCTTCCTCACGGGTGGCGGCCGGACGGCCGACGTCAGGCGCCACAGTAGCGCGCGCGATCGACCCGGATGGGGACCCATCGACAGGGGCACGCAGGGTCGGCTGGGCCGTCGGGAAGCCTCGGGTATACTGCGCGGGCCGTACGCGGCTCGACCACGATCCACCCGGCGGAGACCCGGCCACGACCTCGGCCTGGGCCTTCCCGCGACGACCCGCGAACCCGACGAAGGACCCTTTCCCCTCATGCTCGACCGACTTCTCGGAATCTTCTCCCGTGACATCGGGATCGACCTCGGGACAGCCAACACCCTGGTCCATGTCCGCGATCGGGGCATCGTCATGAGCGAGCCGTCGGTGGTGGCCATCGATGCCAAGACCAAGCGCGTCCTGGCCATCGGCGCCGAGGCCAAGCGGATGGTCGGTCGGACACCGGCCAACATCGTGGCGGTCCGCCCGCTGCGCGACGGCGTCATCAGCGACTTCGACGTCACCGAGCAGATGATCAAGTACTTCGTGAACCGGGTCCACGACCGGATCGGCCTGATCCCGCGACCACGGATGCTGCTCGGCATCCCGTCCGGGGTGACCGAGGTGGAGAAGCGGGCCGTCCGCGACGCCGCCCTGAACGCAGGGGCGCGTTGGGCGCGTCTGATCGAGGAGCCGATGGCCGCCGCCATCGGTGCCGGACTGCCGGTCAGCGAGCCGTCGGGCAGCCTCATCGTCGACATCGGTGGCGGGACGACGGAGGTCGCGGTCATCTCGCTCGGTGGCATCGTCGTGTCGCGATCGATCCGCATCGGTGGCGACGAGATGGACCAGGACATCGTCACGTTCGCGCGCCGCGAGTACAACCTGTTCCTCGGCGAGCGGACTGCGGAGGACATCAAGATCGCCATCGGGTCTGCCTTTCCCGGCGACTGGGATGCCCAGCGCGTGACCCTGCGCGGCCGCGACCTGCTGACCGGCCTGCCCCGCAGCGTGGAGGTTGGCGCCGACCAGATCCGCGAGGCCATCGAACCTTCCGTGGCCCAGATCGTCGACACGGTCAAGGACACCATCGAGGAGACCCCGCCCGAACTGGTCGCCGACATCATGGATCAGGGCATCGTCCTGGCCGGTGGCGGAGCCCTGCTCGCCGGACTCGATCGACGGGTCGCCGAGGCGACCCAGATGCCAGTCCACATCGCCGATGATCCGTTGACCTGTGTCGCCCGCGGGACAGGCGTGGTCCTCCAGGAGCTCGACTTCATGGATCGCGTGCTCGTCGCGGAGACCTACTCACGGCCGCCCCGCTGAGACCATGGCCAGTGATGGACGGGTGCCATCGCGGCTGCCATCGTGGATGCCTTCGCGGGTTCCATCGCGGGTCGCATCGGCGGTGAAGCCATGACGGAGATGCTCGCGGCCCGCACCTTCCGTCGTCGGAGCATCGCGTTCGTCGTGCTCCTGGCGATCTGTCTCGTCCTGATGGCATTCTCGGGCAATCCGGCGGTCCGCGATGTCCAGAGCGGGGTCGGGTACGCCTTCCGCCCGATCCAGGGCACGCTCGATTCGATGGCCAGCGGCATCGCCTCTATCGGTTCGGCATTGACAGAGATCGATCGACTGCGCACTGACAACCGGTCGCTGCAGTCGGAGAACGATCGACTGTCGGCCGAGAACGCCCGCCTCGATGAGATCAGACGCGAGAACGAACAGCTGACTGCGCTCCTCCAGCTTCGCGCCGGATTCGACTACCAGACGTCGGCCGCGGTCGTGATCTCCCGGGACTCATCCGAGTTCCGGCGGGTGATCGGGCTCGACAAGGGCACCAACGCCGGTATCGCCGTCGGCGACGTGGTCATCGCCGCTGGTGGTGCGCTGGCCGGGCGGGTCACCAAGGTCGGGCCCGATTCGTCGACGGTAGTCCTGCTGACTGACGCCACCTCGACCGTCATCGGCCAGCTCGTCTCGTCTGCGGCGACGGGGAGGGTTCGCGGTCAGCTTGGCGGCACGCTCGTCATGGACCAAGTCGATTCCAGCGAGCAGATCGACATGGGCGTCGAGGTGGTCACGGCGGGCATCGAGCTCGGCGATGGCGTCCGCTCGCCGTACCCGAAGGGATTGCTCATCGGCCAGGTCGTGGACGTCCGACGCGACGCCAACAGCGTGGTCCAGACGGCATACCTGCAGCCCGCGGCACCGCTCGATCGACTCGAGTATGTCCTCGTCATCCTGGACTACGAGGGCGGGCTGCCGCCGATCGGGCAGCAGCCGGTGGATTGCTCAGACGAAGGCGATGGCGGGACCCTTCCCGAGGGCGAACAGCCGTGCCTGACCGAGACGCCGACTCCCGCGCCGTCCGCCGGGAACGCCGCGTCGCCGTCAGCGGAACCGTAGGAGAGGCCCCCGCACCAGCGGTCGGCCGCCATGCGGTCGTCCCACACGCCTGGTCAGCCGCCATGTGGACATCCCGCACGTCTGGCCACCCGCCAAGCCCCCGGACGCGGCGCTCCTGTAACCTTCGGCGCGATGAAGGGCATCGTCCTCGCCGGCGGCACAGCCACCCGGCTCTTTCCGCTGACCATCGTCACCAACAAGCACCTGCTGCCGATCTACGACCGGCCGATGATCTACTACCCCATCGAAACGCTGGCCGGGATGGGCATCCGTGAGGTGATGGTCATCGTCGGCGGCAAGAGCGTCGGTGACGTCGTCGAGCTGTTGGGCGATGGCAGCGCGTTCGGGCTGGATCTCACGTATCGCTACCAGGCCGGCGCGAAGGGGATCGCCCATGCCATCGGGCTCGCCCGTGACTTCGTGGGGAGTGATGCCTTCTGCTGCATCCTCGGTGACAACATCCTGCGCGGGCCGAGTCTCGCCGGGATCGCCCGCGCGTTCGAGACCGGTGACCAGGACGCCGGCACGCTTCTGTACCGGGTCCCCGATCCAGAACGCTTCGGGGTGGCCGAGTTGGACGCGGGTGGTCGGGTGGTCGGGTTCGAGGAGAAGCCGACGCATCCCAAGAGCGACCTGATCCCGATCGGCGTCTACTTCCTGAGGCCCGACGCCTTCGATGTCATCGCTCACCTGGCGCCCTCGGGGCGCGGTGAGTTCGAGATCACCGACGTCCTCAACCACTACGTTCCGGGTGGTCGTCTGTTCACCACCATCTACGAGGGTCACTGGACCGACGCCGGGACCGTCCCGAGCCTGCTGCGCGCCGCCGAGCTCGCACGCGATGATCATGATGAGGGTCGGTTGGCGCCTCCGGTCGAGCGCGACCGTGGCTGAGCCTCGGCGGTTCGCCCACATCCTGGTGACCGGCGGTGCCGGGTTCATCGGGTCGGCCTATGTGCGCGATGTGCTCGACCGACGCGACGGGACGAAGATCACGGTCCTCGACAAGCTGACCTACGCCGGCAATGAGGCAAATCTCGGTCCTGTCCGGGCGGACCCCGAGCAGGCGGCGCGTCTCCGTTTCGTGAGGGGCGACATCGCCGATGCCGAGCTCGTGGACGGGATCATCGGCGATCCAGGCGCCGACGCGAAGATCGACGCCGTCGTGAACTTCGCGGCCGAGTCGCACGTGGATCGATCGATCCTGGATCCCGAGGCCTTCCTGACCACCGGCGTCATCGGTGTCCACGTCCTGCTCGAGGCATGTCGAACGGCAGGACGGGCGATCCGCTACCTGCAGGTCTCGACCGACGAGGTGTACGGCAGCGTGGACGCGGGCCACGCGTCCGAGGCCGCAGCGTTGGCCCCACGCTCTCCGTACGCAGCGGCCAAGGCGGCCGGTGAGCTACTGGTGCGCAGTTACGTCGTCACCCACGGCCTCGATGCGGTCGTGACCCGCGGCTCCAACACGTACGGGCCGTACCACCATCCCGAGAAGCTGATCCCACTGTGTATCACCAACGCCATCGATGACTCGCCGATCCCGCTCTACGGCGACGGCCTCCAGCGTCGGGACTGGATCCACGCCAGTGACCACGCCGCCGGCGTGGATTTCGTGCTTCGTCGCGGGACCGCTGGTGAGACCTACAACCTGCCCGGCGGCGCCGAGCGTACCAACCGCGAGGTCATCACCCGCATCCTTGACCTGCTCGACAAGCCCTGGTCGCTCGTTCGTGAGGTGCTGGATCGGCCCGGGCACGACCGACGTTACGCGATGGACGGCAGCAAGGTCGGTGCGCTGGGTTGGCGACCTGGCATCGACTTCGACGACGGGTTGGCGGCGACCGTCGACTGGTACCGGCTGCACGAGCCGTGGTGGCGTGCGGTACGCTCGGGTGACTGGGACGCGTACTACGAGCGCCAGTATGGCGCTCGTCTCGCCGGGAGCACACCCGCGTCGGCCCTGGCGACGGAGTCGGCCCCCGCGTCGGCCCTGGCGACGGAGTCGGCCCCGGCGTCGGCGCCGACGTCGCCCCGGGCTTCCTGAGTCGCAGGCGGGAGCATCATCATGCGAGTCGCCGTCACCGGTTCGACCGGGCGCCTGGGGCAGGCGCTTGTCGAGGCATTGCTCGAGGCGCCATTCACAGGACCGTTCGGCCCGATCGCCTGGACGCGCGAGCAGTTCGACCTGGACGCCCCCGATGGCATCGGTGCCGCCATCGACCGCGAGGATCCGGAGGTCGTGATCCACACCGCGGCCTGGACCGACGTGGACGGTTGCGCCGCGGACCCCGCCCTCGCGATGCGGCGGAATGGCATCGCCACCGGTGTCCTGGCCAAGGCGTGTGCTGACCGCGGCGTCGATCTGATCGTCGTCTCGACCAACGAGGTCTTCGACGGCCTGCGGACCGACGGCGCCGGATACGGCCCGGCCGACCAGCCCGCGCCGCCCAACCCGTACGGTGCCTCCAAGCTCGCTGGTGAGCGGGCAGCCGGGGATGCCTACATCGGTGCGAGCGCTGCCCTGGGGATCGTCCGGACGGCATGGCTGTTCGGTCAACCAGGCCGCGACTTCCCGCGCAAGATCCTCGACGCCGCCGAGAAGGCCTTGGCCAGCGGTGAACCACTCCGTGTCGTCGGGGATGAGTGGGGCAACCCGACCTACGCGGCGGACGTGGCGGAGGGGATCTGCGAGCTGCTCGCGGAGGATGCCATCGGTGGCATCCACCATCTGGTCGATGGCGGTGTAGCGACCCGTGCCCAATGGGCGCGCGACATCCTGGCGCGGCTTTCGGTGGAGATTCCCGTGGAGGAGGTCCCCTCGACCACCTGGTCGCGTCCATCGACGCCGCCGCGCTGGGGCGTACTGACACCCACACCGATGCCGAGCGGCGAGGCGCTCCGCCCGTGGCCGCTCGCGATGGCCGACTATGCGCCGCTCCTGCGTCGGTCGGTAGCCCGATGAGCGACCGGCTGTCGGTTGATGGTGTGCACTCCTCGACGCTCGATGGCGTCCGCTTCGGGACGCTCGTCCGACACGCCGACCAGCGCGGGGCCTTCCGCGAGATATGGCGCTCGGGGGCGGACGACCCAGCAGACCGGTTCGTGCAGGCCAACCTGTCGAGCTCAAGGGCCGGCGTCCTGCGCGGGCTCCATCTGCATCGACGCCAGCGCGACCTTTGGATCGTCGCGTCCGGCCGCGCGCTGGTCGCGCTAGTGGATGTCCGTCCACTGCTCGCTCGTGGGGCAGGCGAACGTCCGATCGTGGAGACCCGTGAGTTGTCCGTCGACGACTGGGTCGAGATCCCGCGTGGCGTCGCCCACGGGTTCCTGGCGCTCGAGTCGCTGGAGCTGATCTACTTCGTCAGCAACGAGTTCGACGGGACCGACGAACTCGGGTTCGCCTGGGATGACCCGACGGCCGCGGTGCCTTGGCCGGTCGTCACCAGCACGCCCGATGGGCTCCCGATCCTGTCCGATCGTGACCGCTCGAACCCGTCGCTGGTCGCCCTGGTCGAGTCGCTGCGCACGTGAGGTCGGACCAGCGGGGCTGACCCGATCATGGATCGACGGTCGGAGGGGCCACGACTGCCCGGCACCCGACCGGACCGCACCGTACCGGTGCGTGCCCGGACCTTGGTCACCTTGTCGGGGCGCGTGATCGCCGGGTAGGGTCGGTCACCCGGTCACCCCCATCCGCGTGAGGCCCACATCGTGTCATCCCCCCTCCGCCCGTCACCCCCGTCCACCACGCCCCGACGCATCGGCCTCGCTCTCGGGCTGCTGCTGGTGGCTGGCCTTGCCCCGATCGCGGGTGCGGACGCGGCGGAACCGAGCGGCGGAGCCGGACTCGTCCCGACCATCCACTACGAGGAGGCCGTCGCCCACGCCAGCGACCGACTTGTCCTTGCGCCCGGTGGCCGCGTCACCGTCCCGTTCCGCCCGCGGGCCACCGACAAGTGGAAGGTCGGTGGCGAGGCACCGCGCGAGCTGCCGGCAGGACGACGCTCGGGGCGCGCGCTGCGCACCCTGCAGCCGGTCGCCCTGGACGGCCCAGCCGTGGAGCCGACGACGACCGGACCGGCGAAGGCCGCGTCGTGGTCAGCGGGCCGGACGGCGGACGGCGGTATCGACCTGACCGCAGCGGTCGATCCCGGAGCACTCAAGCGCGAGGTCTTCGGGTTCCTGCCGTACTGGGAGCTCACCGACAGCTCGACGAGGCTGGACTGGGAGAAGATCTCGACCGTCGCCTACTTCGGGGTCGGGGCAGCGGGCGATGGCAGCCTCCAGCGACGCGACGGCAAGGGCGCGACGACGGTGGGCTGGAGCGGTTGGACGAGCGCGAAGATGACGAGCGTGATCAACGCCGCTCACCAGAGCGGCGCACGGGTCGTGCTGACGGTCCAGTCGTTCGCCTGGTCCACCGCCGGCGCGAACCGCCAGAAGGCTCTGCTCGGCAGCACCGCGGCTCGGACGAAGCTCGCCACCGAGATCGCGGCGGCCATCCGTGATCGTGGCGCCGACGGTGTCAATCTCGACTTCGAACCGCTCGTGTCTGGCTACGCCGACGAGTTCACCGCCCTTGTCCGCAAGGTGCGCTCCACGCTCGATGCGACGGCCAAGGGGTACCAGCTGACATTCGACACCATGGGCTCGATCGGCAACTACCCGATCGAGGACGCGACCGCGCCGGGTGGGGCCGACGCGATCATGGTCATGGGTTACGACTACCGCACCGCGGGCACGTCCGTCGCCGGCTCGATCGCACCGCTCAAGCGGACCGGGCTCGACATCACCGAGACGATCGCCGCCTACCGGGCTCGCGTTCCCGCGTCGAAGCTGATCCTCGGTGTGCCCTACTACGGGCGAGCCTGGTCCACATCGACCGACGCGCTTCACGCCAGGAACATCTCGGGTGCCAAGTACGGAGCGTCCGCGACCGCCGTGTACACGACCGCCTACGGACTGATGACCGAGAACGGACGACGCTACGACCGGACCGAGGGCGTCGCGTGGACGGCCTATAAGCGCCAGACGTGCACGACGACCTACGGCTGCGTCACGTCGTGGCGCCAGCTCTACTTCGATGACGCGACGGCCCTTCGCGCCAAGTACGACCTCGTCAACGGCAACGGGTTGCGTGGCATCGGCATCTGGGCGCTCGGCTACGACGGGACCCGCACGGAGCTGTATGGGGCGATCAGGGACGCGTTCATCAGCGACGACGTCCCGCCCGTCATCACCTCGTCGTCGATCAGCAGCGAGGTCCTGTCGCCCAACGCTGACGACCGGTTCGAGACGACGACCGCGACGATGGCCGCCAGGGCCTTCATCCGGTGGGGCTACTCGATAGCGCCCGCCGGCGCCTCGACGGCGAGTGCCGTTCGCTCCGGCACCGTCGCCGACAAGCGACCGACCTTCACATGGGATGGCACCGACGACGACGGTAAGCAGGTGCCAGACGGGCACTACACGCTCAGCCTGTGGGCGGCTGACGCTTCCGACAATCGCTCATCGGTGACATTCGCGGTGCGGGTGGACACCAAGGCCCCCGAGGTCACGCCGAGCGCCGAGGACCGGAACTTCTCGCCCGATGGCAACGGCTACGACGACTTGTTGTCGATGGCGTGGTCCGCGACCTCGCTCTCCCACGGGACCGTGCGTATCCTCGACATGGCCGGCACGTCACGGCGACTCTGGAAGGTCACCGATGCCACCCGCTGGTCGGCCGAGTGGAACGGGAAGGACGACCATGGCAAGCGCCTCGCGAACGGCACCTACACGTTCCGGGTCAACGTCCGTGACCGCGCCGGCAACCTGCGTATCGTCGATACGGCGGTCCTGCTCGACGATACGATCAAGGTCGGGAAGTGGTCGCCGTCGTCGTTCGATCCGAAGGCCCACGAGAAGTCGAAGCTGACCCTCACCCTGCGTCGAAGCGCGGCCGTCAGCGCGACCGTCTACCTCGGCTCGACGAAGGTCCGCACGATCTGGTCGAAGAAGGCGCTGCCGGCGGGGACGACGACCTGGTCGTGGACCGGCAAGACTGCCTCTGGCGTCTACGTCAAGCCGGGTCGCTACCGGATCGTCCTGGATGCGACCAGCAAGTACGGCCGCACGCGCGTCACGCGCTACGTGACGGTGGAGAAGCACTAGCGCCCATGTCGCTGAGTTCGGGCGGACCTGTCCGCCGCTGCCCGGCCGACGGTACTTCTGATGGGGGTGTCAGCGTGCACCGCCCGTCTACACTGGCCGCATGACTGCACAGCCGGGCACCGGGCAAGGCACCTGGGTAGTCCTGCCGACCTATGACGAGGCAGAGAACATCGGCCCGATCTCGGCCGCGATCCTCGAGGCGCTGCCGGGGGCGACCCTGCTGGTCGTGGACGACGGCTCGCCCGATGGCACAGGGGAACTCGCCGACGCCCTGGCTGCCGCTGACACACGGATCCGCGTCCGGCATCGGCCGGCGAAACAGGGGCTGGGGCGCGCCTATCTCGACGGTTTTCGGGTCGCCCTCGACGGCGGCGCCGAGCGCATCGTCCAGATGGACGCCGACTTCAGCCATGACCCCGCCGTCCTGCCCGAGTTGCTCGGTCCACTCGAGAGCGGGCTCGCGGACCTGATCATCGGGTCCCGCTACACGAAGGGTGGCGGCGTGCTCGACTGGGGGATCGGCCGACGACTGATCTCGCGTGGTGGCAGCCTGTTCGCACGGTTCGTCCTGAACCTGCCCGCGAGCGACCTGACCGGTGGCTTCAAGGCGTGGCGCGGGGCGACCCTCGCAGCGATCCAGTTCGATGGTGTGCACGCCGGGGGCTACGTGTTCCAGATCGAGATGACGTTCCGCGCCGACCGGGCCGGAGCGCGCATCCGTGAGGTCCCGATCACCTTCCGAGATCGGCGCGTGGGTCAGAGCAAGATGTCGCGCCGGATAGTCGTCGAGGCGCTGGTCGTGGTCGTGCAGCTTCGGGCCGAGGAACTGCTAGGACGGATCCGACGTCGTCGCCCGACCGAGGACCTCGAACCGTCGTGACCCGTGGGGCGGCCCGGGCCGCTCGACCCGCGCCCCCGCCGGGGGTCCGCGTGGTCCTCGACGCACGCCCCCTCCAGGATCCCGCCCGTGCCCCGGTCACGGCCGCGGTCCTCGGGGC
>CAYNGM010000047.1:0-2096 GCA_964396565.1 uncultured Anaerolineaceae bacterium
ACCCGTCCACCCATGAACCCCAGCAGGTAGCCGAGCTGGCGGGTGGTGACCCAGCGGTTGGCAAGGGCCATGGTGGCCTTGGCGAGGCCTCCCCCGACGGGGATGACCTGGTCGAGCAGATCAGCCTCGAGCTTTCCGATGAGCGAGGCGAAGGCGACGGTGTTGGCCCTGACCCAACCCGCGCGGTCGACTACGGCGGAGCGCTCCACGACCCCGGGCAGGTCGGTCCCAAGGGCGCTCGTCAGGGCCGGCACTATCCGCTCCATGGCCGCCGCGTACGAAGACTCGGTAGCGCGCAGGTCGGCCGTGTTGAGGGCTCCCGGCGCGGCGGCCAGACGAGCTATGGCGATGCGCTCGACCGCCGGCCAGTCGACGAGTCCCTCGCGCGCCTGACGCTCAAGGTGACGGCCCACGACGGTCGCGGCCGCCCCCAGCGCGGATCCGACGATCAGCCCCGCCTGCCACGCCCGGTCGTCACGCCAAGACGGCCCCGGTCGCCGGCCCGTGGCACTCATACCGGGACTCCACCGAGCTCGAGTGACTCGATCTCGGGAAGGCCGGGCCCGAACAGGCGTACCGCGACCTCGCGGAAACGCTCCGGATCGCCGGTCGTCAACTGCCGGTGCACGGCCGCGGCCGGCACCTCGTCGGGACGCTCATGACCGGCCAGACCCGCGTCGGCTGCCGTGCCCCGCGTCGTCCCCGGTGCCTCAAGCCCGTTCACGATCAGCAGCTCGGACAGCGCCGAGGCCGTCGCGGTCGCCGAGTCGACGATGGCGACCCGCTCGCCGGCACGGGCCGCGATCAGGGGGCGCAGCAGCGGGTAGTGGGTGCAGCCAAGGAGCAGCGTGTCGATCGACGCGCCGGGCGGTCGCGGGAAGATCGATTCGCCGTCGGAGCCACGCTCGCCCAGGAGTGGGCCAAGGGCATCGGCGACCGCCGACTCCGCCTCGAGACCGGACAGCACGCCCGCCTCGACCAGCGGGACGAGAGTCGGTGTGGCGTGCTCGTAGACCTCGATCGCCGGGTTCTCGTCCTTTATCGACGAGAAGTAGGCATGCGACCGGATGGTCGCCGGCGTCGCGATGACGCCGACCCTACGGTTGCGGGTCGAGAGGGCGGCCGCGGCGGCACCCGGTCGGATGACGCCGAGCACGGGCAATGCGTAGCGCCGGCGAAAGGCTCCGATGCCGACCGCCGTGGATGTGTTGCAGGCGACGACGATCGCCTTGACCTCGCGTTCGGCCAGCGCGTCGAGCGCCTGTGTCGAGAACGCCAGCACTTCCTCGTCCGACCGCGGACCGTACGGGGCGCGTGCGTTGTCACCCAGATAGATGGTCGATTCGTGCGGGGTGCGCCGCACGATCTCGCGCAGCACCGTCAGGCCACCGACCCCGGAGTCGAACACCCCGATGGGTCGCGGGTCCGACACGAGCTGCCCTAGCCTCGTCCTGCCGTCGCGGCGACCCGTCCGCCACCGATCAACGCGGACGCGACCCGGGCAAGGTCCTGGCTGATCGCCGCCGATGGATCGGCAAGCACGAACGGAACGCCGTCGTTGTTGGCTCGCACGACCAGCTGGCCGTCGGACACCACACGGTGCTCCGGCACGCGACCCAGGGCGCGGGCAAGCGCGTCGGGATCGATGCCGCCCGGGCTGTCGGCGCGGTTCACGAGGTAGTGGACCTTGGAGGCCGGATAGCCGATCGACCGGAAGGTGTCGGCCATGGCGATCGTGTTGTGGATGGTGGTCGAGTCGTAGGTGACGATCTCGACGATCGTGTCGCTGCTATCGAGGAAGGCGAGGTTGATGTCGTTTATGGAGCTCGACATGTCGATCACGACCGAGTTGTAGACCCGACGCAGCAGCGACAGGATCTTGTCCACGTCACGCGGGTTGACCATCTCGGCCATCTCGATACGCGGCGGGGCAAGCAGGATGTCGATGCCCGAGGGATCACGCCACAGCACGTCGGCCAGGTCCGACTCGGCGATGCGGTCGGTCGGCAGGTCGAGGATCGATGGCGCGTCCACCGGCACCTTGAGCAGCGCCCGCAGGTCGCCGAACTGGAGGCTGCCGTCGATGAGCACGATCC
>CAYNGM010000047.1:2196-10590 GCA_964396565.1 uncultured Anaerolineaceae bacterium
CCGGCCTGGTGGATCTGCTCGACGAGCTTTGGCCCCTTGAGCTTGCCCTGGAGAAGGGCGTCCACGATGACCACGTCTGGTCGGAGCTCGCCGATCTGGGTGATCGCCCGACCACCATCGGACAGCACGTCGAGGAGCTTGACGGCGGCCTGCGTGTTGAGCAGGCCGCGGATGTACTGCGCGACCTGGGGTACGTCTTCGATGATGAGCAGGCGGGTCTGATCCCGGCTGGAGGCACCTGACATGGAACCCGACGATACCACGGCCCTCCGCCGGCGGACCCGCCCGGAGGTCCCGTGGCCGGACCGGACCGACGATGGGGTGGCAGACGACAGATGCGGATGGGTGTCGGCGAGCTACGGGGTGGCGGGGGCCGTGGCCCGGGTCAGGGCTGGACCGCGATCAGCACCGCGCGATCTGCTCCCGGTCCGAGCGGATCCAACTCGTAGCCACCGGCGACGAACTCGACGCGCAGGCCGGCATCCTCTGCGTACCTGACCAGGTCCTCTGCCCGGACGAGACGCAACCGGTCACGTCGCCACCAGCGCACCGGCGTCTCGCCCTGATGGCCCTCCTCGTAGATCGTGGTCAGGGTCACCATCCCGCTCGCCGCATCGTGCTGAGCCGATCCGATCTTGGTCACGAGCCTGCCGCTGACCGGATCGGCACGCGGCCACTCGAGCATGAGCCGACCGTCGAACCGGGCCAGATCCTCGGCGTCGGGAACCCAGACATCCACGGCGGCGATGCCACCGGGACGGAGGTGCGCCGCCATCGTCGCGAAGGCCGCGCCCTGCGCTTCGCGTGTCGGGAGCAGCATCAGCGAGTTCAGCGCGATGAACGAGAGCGCGAACGTCCCAGCGTCAGGGAGCCGCACCGTGCGCATGTCTGCCTCGACCCAGCTGATCGCATCCCCGGCAAGCCCGGCGTCCGCGGCCCGCGCCCGGCCGCGCTCGAGCATGGCCGGGTCGATGTCCAACGCCGTGACCCGATGTCCGGCCGCGGCGATCGGGACCGCCAGGCGACCACTCCCAGCGGCGAGTTCCAGCACCGGGCCGTCGGCACGATCGGCAAGGGCCAGCCACAGGCCAAGGTCACCCGGGTCGTCCTGGAGGTCCAGGTCATACAGCCTGGCCAGGGCCGTCGCGGTCGCCGGGTCGGTCGCGAAGCCATCACGATCTGTCACGGAGCCATCACCATCTGTCGAGGAGTCGCCGCGGTCAGATGCGGGGTCGACGCGATCGGTCATGGGCAGCAGTGGGGTCGGCCGATCAGCCTGGATGACCGGGTGGCTCATGATCGAGTCCCGACGGGAACCGTCCCGCCGTCCCGGGCCGTCCCTCCCAGCGCACCGGATGCCCTGCCAGCTTTCGGACGGCGAGTGCACTGATGGCCTCGAGGGCGGCCCGGTTTGCCGCCATCGCAGTGGTCTCGGCATGGTCGTAGGGCGGCGCTACCTCGACGATGTCCATGCCCGCGAGATCCACCGCCCCGACGATCTGGCGGATCGCCCGCAGCACCTCCCGGGTCAGCATCCCGCCCGGTTCCGGCGTCCCCGTGCCCGGGGCCATCCCCGGATCGATGACGTCGATGTCCAGGCTCAGATACACGTGATCCGGTCCGTCAAGCGCCTCATCGATGGCTTGAGCGATCACGGCTTCCGCGCCACGCTCCTCGATCTCGCGCATGAAGTGATAGCGGAAACCCTGCTCGCGCATCCACTCGAAGACATCGACAGGCGGCCAGTAGCCACGCAGACCCACCTGGACGAAGTTCTTGCCGCGGACTGCGCCGGATTCGATCAGGCGGCGCATCGGCGTGCCGTGACCGGACAGGACGCCCCAATCGTCTGGGGCGGTGTCGGCGTGCGCATCGAAGTGGACGATGCCGATGCTGCCGGGTCGCCTGACTTCCGCCACCGCGGTCGCCGACGGCCAGGTGATGGAGTGGTCGCCACCAAGGACGATCGGGATCGCCCCGGTCGCGGCGACGTCAAGGACCTTGCGATAGATGAGCGCATGCGCCCGGTCGACCCAGGCCGGGATGATGTTCGCGTCGCCGGCATCGATGACGTCGAGCACCTCGAACGGTTCGACATCGAGCTGGAGCGAGTTGATCGAGCCCGACGTGTACTGCGCCTCGCGGATCGCCCGTGGACCGAACCGCGCACCCGGCCGGTGGCTCACCGCATCATCGAACGGGGCACCGATGATCGCCACGTCCGTGGCTCGACGACGGATCTCGTCGGGATCCGTGATCCACGGCAGCTTCATGAAGCTGACCGGTCCGACATAGGTGGGCAGGTCGAAATCCGTGTAGGTCTCGTAGTCGCGGTCCCAGCCGTTGGCCGCAGCGAAATCGACGGCTGGCTCGCCTCCGCCCCGCGGTTCGGACTTCGGGTCGGGGGTGGTCGATTGGTGACGCTCGGTCACGGGATACCTCCCGAGACCAGGTCCGCGGTCGATCCGCTGTTCAGACTCGGTCTCGTCGTGGGCGCCGCCGGTTCGCGACCGGTCGTCCAGCGGGGCGCCCAGCGCGATGGTACACCGAGCTCGACGTGCCTCCGGCAGCCCGGGTGCGCGCCTTCAGCGGACTCCCGGACGCCCCGTGGGGACTCCCTCAGCGGGCCGAACGACCCGCGGTCTGCTCCCGGAAGGCCGCCCAGGCAGCTTCGACCAGGGTCGGATCGGCGAAGAGATCGCATGCAGTCTGGGCGATCAGGGTGGCCGCCAGCAGCGTCGTCGCATCGGCCCGCGGGCTGACCGCCGCGTCGCGGAATGCGATCGAGTGGCCCGCCACGCCCTCATCGCAGATCGCGAGGTCGGGATGGATGGTCGGACAGACCCAGCTGACGTTCGCCATGTCGGTGCTGCCGGCGTTCTGGTCGTCGCCCATGTCGACGATGCCGTACGCGGCCATGTTCGCCCGGAACCGCTCGGCAAGGACGGGGTTGTTGATCATCGTCGCCGCGAAACCTGAGAAGGTCACGCTGACATCGGTCCCGGTCGCTGACGCGGCCGCCTCGCACATCGCCACAAAGCGCGTCCGCATCGTCTCGTAGTCGGTCATGTCGTCGCTGCGCAGCATGAACCAGGCCGCCGTACGATCCGGGATGATGTTGGCTGCCGTACCACCCTCGCGGATGATCCCGTGGACGCGGTTGGCAGGACGAAGTTGCTGTCGCCACAGCCCGACCGAGTTGAACAGCAGGATCAGCGCATCGAGGGCGTTGCGACCCTTCCATGGATCGGACGACGCATGTGCCTGCAGGCCGCTGAACACCACGTCCACGTCCTCCGAGGCCAGCGGGTGGGTCTCGACATGGCTGCGGTCACAGGGGTGATACAGGAGGGCTGCATCGAGCCCATCGAACAGGCCGTCATCGATCATGATCTGCTTCCCGGAGCCGCGCTCCTCGGCAGGCGTGCCAAGGAAGACGATCTCGCCGGCCAGGTCGTCCGCGACGACTGCGAGTGCGATCGCTGCCCCTACCCCGGACGCCGCCATGGTGTTGTGGCCGCACCCGTGCCCGAGGCCCGGCAGCGCGTCGTACTCGGCGAGGACCCCGATCCGTGGTCCGGCGCTGCCGCGACCGCCGGCCCTGACGGCCCGGATCGCCGTCGCCAGGCTGCCCGCCGGGTGTTCCACCGCATAGCCGTGCCGGCTCAGGATCTCGGCGATCGCCGCGGCCGCTCGATGCTCCTCGAAGGCGGGCTCGGGATCGGCGTGGATCCGATGCGACAGTCCCAGGATCTCCTGGCGCGCACCTTCGACGGCGGCGGAGACACGAGCCTTGATCTCGCTCGCGGGTTCGGCTGGTCGGGTGGCAGTCTGGTCAGACACGTATCCCTCGCTGGACTGCTGCGGTCGGGGTTCGGGTGGGCCTCCTGTCAGGCGCAGGTAGCGTAGCGGCGCAACCGTTGGTCCGTCCGTCAACGTTCGGTGGAGAGCATCCCCTCGGCGACGACCGTGAGCGCGATGATGAAGAGGGCGATCGGCAGCTCGAGCGCCCCCTGCAGGCGCAGGACGATGAAGATCGCCACGGTGAGGCCGACCCACGCACCCCGTCGCGCCGCGCGCAGCCAGTCGCCGTTGTAGGAGATGCCACGGTGGCGGCCGAACACGACCAGCCACCAGACCGGGATGGTGGTCAGCGCGACTGCCAGTCCGATGAGCGCGGCCCCGATGAACCCTGCGACCGGATCCTCGACAGGGTCCCGGGTCGTCACGACAAGACCCACCAGGAGCCACACGACACCCGCCGCGGCGAAGATCCCGAGATTGGCGAAGCGGTCGCGGCGTTCCATGCCAAGCGAGTCTATGCGCCCGGGAGAGCCGAGCGCGACCGCAGTCATGCTAGCGACCGGACCGAGGTCCGGCGGCACTCGCCGGACAGATGTCCCGGAACGCGCACCACGTGCATGCCGAGGCATCAGGGGTCGGTGTGTACGCCCGCGCCCGGATCCCGGCCGCGGCGCGACGGATACGCTCGCGCGCCTTGGCCAGACGCTTGGGGTCGACCGCGACCCGCCCTACGACGCCGGAGTCAAGAAAGTGCAGCGCCACGGCGTCGGGGAGTCGGCCGGTCATCGCCTCGTAGCCCATGGCATAGATCTGGAGCTGGAGGGATTCACGTGCCCGTTGTGCTGCGCGCGCCGGGTCACGCACGTCCGACGACTTGTAGTCGGTGATGGTCACACGCTCACGACCCATGATCCCCAGCGTCGGGGTGACGACATCGCTGCTGGGCGCGACCTTCGGTTCGCCAGGACCCTTCCCGGAGTCGTCCGCTCCCGTCTCGGTCACGATGTCCACGCGATCCCAACGACCACGGACCCGATCCCCATCCAGGGTGAACGAAAACTCCCGCTCCACGTAGGTTGGGATGACCGCATCGGGTCGCAGCTGGTCCTCGCGGAACCGGTGCAGGGCGGCGCGTCCGGCCGCCCGCCTTGCCTCCTCGTGCTCGCGGCTGACGAACCCCTCGTTGGACCATGTCGCGTCCAGCGCCTCATCGAGATCGGCCTCGGACATCACAACGCCACGGGCGTGCCGGTAGTGGAACTGCTGGACGACCTTGTGCAGCGCCGCGCCATAGACGATCGCATGGTGCGGTGCCAGGGGGACCCGGAGCACGTGTGCGTACTCGTACTTGCGTGGACAGGTCAGGTAGTCATCCACCTGGTAGAAGCTGAGGCTGAGGGGTTCCTCCATCGGACCGCGCGCAGACATGCTCGGCGCCTCCACGGCTGCGAACGCCGCCAGCCTCTCCTCGGGCGACGTCGGACGTGCACCGGCGCCTGGAGCGGCCAGCGCGGTCGGCAGGTCAAGCGCCTCCAGGACGAAGGGTGAGACCCGGCGAGCCCGCGCACCTCCGTAGTCGGCAGCGTGGGACAGGACGAGCTCATCCCGCGCGCGTGTCATCGCGACGTAGAACAGGCGCCGCTCCTCGGCGATCGCCCGCTCCGGCGTGAGCGGTTCGCCGCGTCCGAGCCCGGCCGGGACCGCAAGGGCCTCGCCCCGGCCCGTCCCCGGGAATCGTCCGACGACCATGCCGGGCAGGTAGACCACGGGGAATTCGAGGCCCTTCGCCTTGTGGACGGTCAGGACAGCGACCGCATCGGCATCGGGATCGAGGTCCACGGTCGCCGGGTCATCCCCGGCCTCGATGAGCGTCTGGAGGTGGCGCGCCACGAACACGGCGCGATCGTCGGCGAGGAGTCCCGACTGGGCACGGACGATGTCGAAGAACCGGGCCACGTTGCCGAGACCCTCGTCCCCGGTCGCCTCCGCGGCCTTCGCAAGTCGGGCGAGCGTGCCGCTCTCCCGGAGGAACATGTACAGGACCTCACCGGCCGGCCGCTCGTTTGCAAGTGCGGTGTAGCGGGCAAGGTCGGCGACGAGACGCGCGACGGTCGTGCGCGTGGCGGGTGAGACACGCAGGATGCCGGGCTGTCGCTCGAGTTCCTCCATGACCTCGCGGACTGATCGATTGCGTCTTCGCGCGCTGTTGACGATGGCGGCGAGGTCGTCGGCCGCGATGCCGTACGCGTCCATCGTCGCCAGCGCATAGACATCGACGCTCGAGTCCGGGTCGGCGATCGCCCTCAGGAAGGCCATCAGCGATCGAACCTCCGGGCGGGCGTAGAGCCCGGAGGTCCCGGAGAACCGCCACGGAACGCCTGCCATGTTGAGGGCCCGCAGGATCGGGTCGGCGTGGCCGTTGGCCCGAACGAGCACGGCATGCCCACGTGGCCGGGCCCCCTCGGCTATCCGCCGGGCGATGTCCCCGGCGATCCAGTCGGCCTCCTCTGAGCCCGTGGCGAACGCCTCGACGCGAACGGGTGCAGCTGACCGATCGATACGGACAGGGCGCAACCGCTTCGCTATCCCGGTCCGGACTTCGAGACGGTCCGGATCGTTGATCCTGATGAGTCGATACGAGGCGTCGAGGATCGGAGCGAGGGACCGGTAGTTGCGATGCAGGGCGACGGTCCGCGCACCAGGGTAGCGAGCTTCGAACTCCAGGATGTTGTCGATCGCGGCACCACGGAACGCATAGATCGCCTGGTCATCGTCGCCGACGACCGTCACGTTGCGATGTGGCTCGGCGAGCAGCGCGACCAGCTCCGCCTGCGCTCGGTTGGTGTCCTGGAACTCGTCCACCAGCAGGTAGCGGAACCGTCCGGCGATCGTGGCCCGGACCGACGGTGAGGTGCGCACGAGCTCGAGGGCCAGCGCTACCTGGTCTCCGAAATCGAGGTAACCGTCGCGTACGAGTAGTCGCTGGTAGGTCGCGAAGGCACCCGCGAGCTCGGCGGTCCGGCGAGCCTCCTCGGCGAGAGCCGAGGCGCCGCGGTGGTCGTCGTCGGACGCACCGTCTCCGGCCTCCGCGACGGCTATCGCCAGGGCCGCCGCTTCGTCGGCGACCCGCTCGGCATGGGCCGCGAACGTATCCGGTGTGATGTCCTCGTCCTTGCATCGACTGAACAGGGCGGCCAGCGCCGCCAGGAAGCGGGTCGGGTCGCCGAGTGGTCGATAGAGGTCGAGATCGAATTCGTATAGGTGCTCGCGCAGGTAGATCACGACCTCGGCTCGGCTGAGGACCCGGGCATCCGGTGAGCGGCCAAGCTCGAGGGCGAACTCGCGGATGAGTCGATCGCCGAAGGCGTGGAAGGTGGAGACCTGCGTGTCCGTGTAGCCGTACGGGACGAGCTGATCGACCCGGGTCGCCATCTCGTCTGCGGCCTTGTCGGTGAAGGTCAGAGCCAGGATCTCCGATGGGCGGGCGCGCCGCGATGCGACCAGCCAGGCGATACGGCGGGTGATGACCTGGGTCTTGCCGGTCCCGGCTCCTGCGACCACCAGCAGCGGCCCTTCGCCGTGGGTCACCGCGCGGAGTTGCTCCGGGTTCAGACCGCCCAGCAGGTCGTCCATCCCGGGCACCGCGGTCTGTGCCGCGACGGTCGGGTCCATGACCGGGACGAGATCCCGCCAAGCCGGGAGTTGTTCGAGCGGTGCGGGCTCCCGACGACGGGGGCGGGTCCGCGCCCGGGTCATGGTGGAGGCTTTGGCGGGAGCATCAGTGGGGGCCATGGCCGGATGCTCGGCCAGCACTGTGACATCTAGCCTGTCAGGACGAAGCCTGGCGCATCAGGACGAAGCCTGACGCATCAGGACGAAGCCTGACGCAGCGCCGCGGTCTCCTCGTCGGACAACGCCGTCTCGGACCGGCCGCCGCTGATCGCCTTTGCGTAGACCCGGGTTCCCGACCGTGCATGCAGGCTCGACAGGACCCAGCCGTCGCCGTCGGCATCGAGCAACGCCAGCGCGAAGCTCTGGTTGCCGCCCGTCTCCTCGAACGGGTTGTAGCGGACCAGCCCGACCCGGCTGAATGCCTTGCGCGACGCGGCCTCGAGACTGGTCGCACGTGTCTTGAGCGCGTCAACGTCCTTCGACACGGCGTAGACCTTGTCGAGATGAGCGTCGAGGACGTCCTCGAGTGACTCGCCTGTCTCGCCGCGTGTCAGGCTGCGCAGCCGCGCGTCGAGGGCTCCGACTCGTCGCGTCAGCCAGATGACGACCAGGGCGAGGACGACGACCGCGACGGCGAGGCCGACCAGGAGCGGTCCGTTGTACGGGGCGATGGCAGCGTCGATCGGTGGATCCTCCGGGCAGGTCGGGCTGGGGCGGTCGTTCGTTCGGGCGGTCGTTCGGTCGTTCGGCGGGCGAGTCGGTCGAGTCTAGCAGGGCTCCCTTGCGTCTCGGCAGATGGAGCCCGGAAGGGGGGCCGGGTTCGATCTGGGCCGCAGGCGGGTCAACGCGGGCGTCCAGGACCTGAACAAGTTCCGCCCCAGTCGCGGGTGACTCGTCTGCAGCCGCACCGACACGTGT
>CAYNGM010000048.1:0-3243 GCA_964396565.1 uncultured Anaerolineaceae bacterium
TCTCCGCCGGCCTGTTCAGCGCGATCATGGTCGCGGTCATCGCGACGACGGTGATAGCCCCCTACCTGCTCGCGTGGTCGATCCCCCGCGCGACGCTCGAAGAGACGAAACTTGCGACGGCGCCGCGCCCGACCTGACGAGCGTCAGCGACGGCGAAACAGCCCGCGGCGGTCGGTCGCCTCAGCCGGCGCCGAACGACGGCGACCGGACTTGCGCAGGAGCGCATCGAGCTCGTCGCGATAGGGTCGGCCGATAGGCATCCGGTCGAGCCACTCGATGTATTCGACGTCGCGACGGGCGATCTCACCGAGCGACCAGCCGGCGTAGCGGCCGAAGTTGAGGACACTCCCCGACGGGTTGCCCGGGGGCGGACCGGCCGCCCCGGTGCCACTGGCCGCAGTCTGCGAGGCGGCACCCGTGGCGTTGCCCGAGTGGCTGGGTCCTGCCCCTGACGTGCCGCCTGGATGTGGACGCGTCGCCCCGGGTGCATCTGTCGGCGTTCGGACGCCGGGTGAGGGGTGCCGTTGCGGGCTCGTCCGGAGCGCCCGCTCGAGATCGTAGGCGGCACGTCTGGCTGGTTCGCCGATCAGCTCCCATGCCGCGTTGATGGCGGCCATCCTCGCGGCCGCCTCGGGCCCCGGGGCCACATCGGGGTGGTACTTGCGCGCGAGTCGACGGTAGGCGGCGACGATGACCTCGTCCTCCGCTTCATGATCCACCTGGAGGATCTTGTAGGCGTCCGGCGGGCTACTCACCGCGAGTCGTCACCGCGCCGGGAAGGGTGGACGCGATGGTCGGCGGGTCGGGATCGGTCGCCAGGCGGAGCCCCTTGATCGATGCCGCCAGGGCCTCAGGGGAGTCAGGGCTGAGCCGCAGGAAGAGGTAGCGCACGACATCGCGGAACGCCGCCGTGATCGGCAAAGCAAGGATCGCGCCCAGCAGGCCCGCGAGCGCGCCGCCGATCACGATCGCAAAGATGACCGCCGCTGGATGGAGCTCCACGGCGTCACCCTGGATCTTGGGCACGAGGAAGTTGTTCTCGACCTGTTGTACCAGGGTGTACAGGATCAGGGCCGCGACCACCGCCTCGAGACCTGCTGTCGCGGCGAGGAGGACGGCCGGCACGGCCGAGATGATCGGGCCGATGATCGGCACCAGTTCGAGGATGCCCGCCGTGACCGAGAGCAGGACCGCGTAGCGACCGAACACGGGGTCCACGAGGACGCTCAGGACCATCAGTCCGACGAACGTCCCGAAGCCGACGGCGAGGCCCAGGACGAGCTGTCCCCGCACCCATTGGCCGAACACGCGCTCGACCAGGCGGATGACGGCCCAGACATCGAACCGCCACGCCACCGGGAGCGCGCGATCGAAGCGGGCGGTCAGCGACGCCCGATCCTTGAGCAGGTAGAACACCCAGACCGGCAGGATCAGGTATCCGAAGATCGTCCCGATGAAGCTGCCGGCACCGGTGACCAGGGGAAGCAGCGCGCTGAAGTCGAAGGCGGGTGCTCCGCCGCCGCCTTGCCCGAGGCTCGCGATGACGCCGTCGATCCACTCGCGGATGGCGGCCGGGATCTGCAGTCGTGCATAGATCTCTGACAGCCGCTGGAGCTGGACCCCGAGCTGGTCGACCAGGGCCGGGAAGTCCTTGGCGAACTGGACCAGCTCGCGAACGAGCGGGGTCAGGGTCAGGTTCAGGAACTCGATGAAGAGCACGAGCGCCGCCACGTACACGATGGCGATGGCGAATGTACGCCGGAGGCCGCGTCTGACCAGCCAGCGCACGGGGGGATCGAGGAGGTAGACCAGGAGCAGGCCGACGATGAACGGCCGCACGCTGTCGCGAGCCATCCACAGCAGGAGGCCCACGACGATCGAGGCACCGATCAGCAGGACGACCCGGGGCGACAACCCGCTGAAGCGCGGCGGTTCCCCCGTGCCGACAGGAGCCAGGAAGGGCGGTGGTGGAGGGCCGGAGATCGACGCCGGGGCTGACGCGTCGGCGGCCGAGACGGGCGCGTCGTCGGTCGTCTGGTCGGGCGCGTCCATGGTTCGGGCAGACTACCAGACGTGCACGATCCCTCCGCAGCCAGCACGACACCGCCACCGATGCCCACGGAGGCCGACTCGCCCCCGTTGCCGAGGCAGCGCTGGCGGCTGGTCGTCGCTCGCTCGGTCGAGGTCGCCGACGCCACCCAGCGCGAGGTCGCGGATGGCTGGGAAGCGGCCCTTCTCGGGTCCGGTCTGCCGATCGCGCGCGGCGATGCCGGTATGGGGCGGCCGCGGATCGCGTTCGCGGCGGCGTTGCCGTCGGGGGTGGTGGCCGCGGCTGAACGGATCGACGTCGTACTGACCCAGCGCTGGCCCGTGTGGCGGGTCCGCGAGGCCATCGCGGCCGTAGTCCCGGACGGCTGGCGCCTGGTGGATCTCGATGACGTGTGGCTCGGTGCACCGGCGCTTCCCGGACAGGTGGTCGCCGCCGACTACCGGATCACGCTCGACGATCTCTCTCCGACGGTGCCTGGCGGGGCCAGCCAGATCGCCAGGGCATGTGAGGGACTACTGGCTGCCGATCGACTGGAGCGAGACCGGGCGAAAGGTGGCAGCGTCGTGCGCTACGACCTTCGACGTCTGGTGATCGACCTCGCCGTGGCCGAGCCCGGACCGCCGGTCGTCCTGCGCGCGCGAACGAGGATCCACCCGGAATTGGGCACGGGTCGTCCGGAGGAGGTCGTGGCGGCGATCGCCGACTCGATCGGGGCCGAGCTCTCGATCTCCTCCATCGAGCGCAAAGGGCTGATCCTGGCGGACGAGTAACCATCACGCGGGCGACCATGAGTCGCGCGAAGTGGAAGCATCCAATTGTCTGTGCTGACGTTCATGCCGCCAGCGGCCAGGGACGCTGCGCGGCGGTGAAGCGCTCGGCCCAGTACCGGGCCCAGGTGCCGTTGAGCCGGAGGATGCGGAGCCGCAGGAGGTGGCTGACTCCGCGGCGATACCAGCTCATGCCACGCAGCTTGAAGCGCCGGCAGATGGTCAGATCGACGCCTTTCTCCATCGGCCCTGAACTCGCCAGCGGGACGATCCGATAGTTGGCGATGGCGCGCCGGTTGCTGGTCACGTAGCCGATCGCCGCGTGGGCCCGGGCGGCCTGCTCGAGATCATCGCCGCCGAGCTGCCGGGCATGACCCTCGAGGACCACCAGGAGCCGCCCGACATCGCCCGGCTCGGCTGCCCGCA
>CAYNGM010000048.1:3253-10586 GCA_964396565.1 uncultured Anaerolineaceae bacterium
CTCGATCGCGGTCGGGAAGCTCCGCTCGCGGATCCAGCGGATGGCTGCGGCCCCGTCGGACACGAAGAAGATCCGCTCGGCGTCGTACACGCCCAGGCGGGCACAGGTCGCCACGAGCCGCTCGGCGAAGGTCGTCCAGTTGGCGGTCTCCGCGACATAGGTCCGGTCGATCAGCGCTCGTCGGGTCCGGCCGGTCCGACGGGTACCCCGGAAGATGAGCCCGACCTTGGCCTCGAACAGCGCGCCGGTCCGGCCGTGGACCATCGTCCCATCGGCCTGGACCCAGACCGTGCCCGCCGTCGGGGCGGTCGGCGCGCGGGTCGGCTGGTCGCCCAGGAGCGACTCGGTCTCGGCCACGATCGCGGCCTCGATCCGGGCGCCCTCCGTCGCGACCCAGTGGTGGAGCTCGCCGTGGCTGACCGGCAGCTGGCGCAGCTCCTCGAGGGTCGCCGCCGTCTTGGCATAGCTCAGCTCGGTGACCAGCCAGAGTGCTCGCTCGCGGATGCCCAGGCTGTGCTGGATGCGTGACTCGAGGCCGAGCGCCAGATCGAGCGGGACGGTCTCCGAACCACACGTCCGACAGCGGAACCGCCGGCGGCGCAGGTCCACCTCGCCGGCCAGGGTGACCAGCCGCCGCGGCGCCCGACCGTTGGCCTTGAACGTGCCGCCGCAGGGGCAGTCGGTCGGGACCGCGAGGGCCACCTCGGGCACCCGCACGAGCTCGGCCCACAGCGCCTGTCCGACCTCGGCAAGCGCGGCCTCGACGGTCCGCTCCAGCGACCCGACATCGGCGTGCTCGGTCCGCAGGGTCACGGTCAACGGGACGGTATGCTCCATGTGAGCCCCTCCTGTGCTGTTGATCTGAACACCTCCAGCGTATGGATGGGGCTCTTCCCTCGTCGCTCGATCCAGCACAGACGTCTGGATGCTTACGCGCGAAGTGGTCGCGATTGACCGTCACGCGCGTTCGGACGTACACTCCGACGTCCGCGCCCCGCGTGAAGCCGCGCGTGAGCCCATGTCTGATACCCGATCGCACGAACGTCGCCCGCGGTCGCCAGCAGAAGTCCGGAAGGATCCATGTACGCAGTCATCGAGACCGGCGGGAAGCAGTATCGCGTCGAGGTCGGCACCGAGCTTTCGGTCGAACTCCTGGACGTCGAGCCCGGCAAGACCGTGACCATCGATCGTGTCCTCCTCGTCGCCGACGGTGACGAGGCGGCCATCGGCCAGCCCATCGTCGATGGCGCAGCCGTCAGCGCCGAGGTCCTTCGCCAGGATCGTGGCGACAAGGTCATCGCGTTCAAGTACCGGCCCAAGGCGCGACGCCGCGTCAAGAAGGGCCATCGCCAGGAGCTTACCGTGCTGCGCATCAGCGACATCACGTTCGCTGGCAAGAGCGCAGCAAAGGCTGCGGCGAAGGCGGAGGCCGACGCCAAGACCGAGCGCCAGCGCCTCGAGGAGGCGGCCACCGCCCAGGCTGCCAAGGACGCCGAGCTCGCGGCGAAGCTCGCCACGACGACGAAGAAGCCCGCGGCCAAGGCACCGGCCAGGACGACGACGGCCAAGGCCGACGCGACCCCAGCCGACGCGGAAGCCGCACCGAAGACCACCGCCAAGCGCGCGCCCAAGGCCAAGGCCGATGCCGACGCGTCGACTCCCGCGGCGGCGGCTGAGCCCGAGACCAAGCCGCGCGCCACCAGGCGCACCACCAAGAAGGACGAGTAGCCGAGATGGCCCACAAGAAGGCTGGATCCAGCTCGAAGAACGGCCGCGACAGCGTCGGCCAGCGACTGGGCGTCAAGGTCGGCGACGGCCAGGTCGTCCCGGCCGGCTCGATCATCGTGCGCCAGCGCGGCATGACCTTCCTGGCCGGTCCCGGGACCGGGCTCGGCAAGGACTACACGGTGTTCGCGACGGTCACCGGAACCGTCCATTTCGAGCACGCGACCAAGGCCAAGAAGCGCATCCGGGTCGAGGCCGTCGAGGCGGCGGCGACAGCGCCGGCCGGCGCCGCCTGACGCAGGCCTCAACAGCGGACGTAGCCGGCGACCACCGGCTGGGCGCGGGCCCGGCACGGACGGCGTCGGAGGAGAGACCAGACGTGAAGCCCGATATCCACCCCAAGTACTTCGAGGCGAAGGTCCACTGTGGCTCGTGCGGCCGCGAGTGGACGGTCGGGTCCACGCGGCCCGAGCTCCGCGTCGACGTCTGCAGCAACTGCCATCCGTTCTTCACCGGGAAGCAGACGATCATCGACACCGCCGGGCAGGTGGAGCGGTTCCAGAAGCGCCTCGAGCGCCAGATCAGGAGCTGATCAGGCCGGTTCACGCCAGCGCCCACAGGGGCAGCGCGCACGGGGGCAGCGCCCACCGAGAGCCGGGCGGCGACCCGATATCGGTCGATGCTGCGGGCGGCCGGTAAACTTCCCACATGCCCGGACCCGGCTATGCCTACGGTGGACAGGCCCTCATGGAGGGCGTGCTCATGCGTGGTCGCGATGCGATCGCCGTCGCGCTGCGCCATCCGGATGGCCGGATCGTCACCGCCACGGAGCGTCTCGACTCGGGTCTGCATGCCCATCCGGCGGCCAAGTGGCCGTTCGTGCGCGGGCTTGTCGTCCTCTACGAGACCCTCGTCATCGGGACCCGCTGGCTGATCCGCAGCGCCAATGTCCAGGCCGAGGAGGATGGTGTCGAGCTCGGCAAGGGCTCGGTGGCGTTGATGCTCCTGATAACCCTAGCCGCGGGCATCGGCATCTTCTTCCTGCTGCCACTCCTGATCGCCAGCGTATCCACGGCGAACGTCGAGAACGGGTTCGTCCAGCATCTCGTCGAGGGCCTGGTCCGGGTCGCCATCTTCCTCGGCTACCTGTGGATCATCGGACGGACCCCGGACGTCCATCGCGTCTTCCAGTACCACGGCGCCGAGCACATGACCATCCACGCCCTGGAAGCCGGCGACCCGCTGACCGTGGACGAGGTCCGCAAGTACCCGACCGCACACCAACGCTGCGGTACGGAGTTCCTGGTGATCGTGATCATCCTGTCGATCCTGGCGTTCTCGCTGGTCGGTCGCCAGACGCCGCTGGTCATGGTCGCCAGTCGCATCCTGCTGATCCCGGTGCTGGCCGGCATCGGCTATGAGTTGCTCAAGTTCGGCGCCCGGCATCGCGCCAACCCGATCGTCAAGGTGATCCTCTATCCGGGGATCCTCGTGCAGCTGATCACCACCAAGCGCCCCGAGGACGACATGATCGAGGTCGCCATCACCTCGATGCAGGAGGCCCTGGTCGCTGACGGCAACGAGGTCCCGAGCGGCTCGACGGACTTCGAGCGAGCGCCGATGCAGTTCGGAGCGAAGGTCGCCGCCGGGTCTCCTTCGGAGGAGATCGGCCAGGTCACCGAGACCGCAGCCGCACCCGACGCGGACGAGCCGCCCGCGGTCGCATGACCGATCTCGACGCCAAGCTTGCCGAGATCGCCGGGCAGTACGACGACCTCCAACTCCAGCTCGCTCGCCCCGAAGTCACAAGCGACCCAGGCGAGATCCGCCGCCTCGGCCAGGAGCTGGCGCGGCTGGAGCCCACGGTCGAGGCGTTCCGGGCCCTGGTCGCGACGCGTGAGGAACTCGACGGTGCGCGGGAGTTGCGCGACACGGCCGGCGCGGACGACGAACTGCTGGGTATGGCCCGCGAGGAGATCGCCAGGCTGGAGGCGGGGGAGGCTCGGCTGATCGAGGAACTCAAGGTCCTGCTCCTGCCGCGCGATCCGAACGACGATCGCGATGTCATCCTGGAGGTCAGGGCCGGGACCGGTGGCGAGGAAGCTGCGCTGTTCGCGGGAGAGCTACTGCGCCTCTATCTGCGCTACGCCGCGCGGCATCGGTTCGCGACCGAGGTCCTGAGCCTCAACGAGACCGGGATCGACGGCGTCAAGGAGGCGATCGTCCAGGTCCGCGGCGACGGCGCCTACAGCCGCCTGAAGTTCGAGGGCGGCGTCCATCGGGTCCAGCGCATCCCGGCCACCGAGTCGAGCGGGCGGATCCATACCTCCACGGCGACGGTCATCGTCATGCCCGAGGCGGACGAGGTGGAGATCGCCATCGATGAGGAGAAGGACCTTCGCATCGAGGTCAAGCGCTCGTCGGGGCCCGGCGGCCAGTCGGTGAACACGACCGACTCGGCCGTCCGCATCACCCACCTCCCGAGCGGTCTCGTGGTCGAGATCCAGGACGAGAAGAGCCAGCACAAGAACAAGGCCAAGGCACTCGCCGTGCTGCGCTCGCGTCTGCTTGACCTCGAGATCCAGAAGCAGCGCGCGGCCGACTCCGCCGCCCGCCGCTCCATGGTCGGAGGCGGAGAGCGCAGCGACAAGGTCCGGACCTACAACTTCCCGCAGGATCGCGTGACCGACCATCGCATCGGCAAGACCGTCCACAACCTGCCCGGGATCATGGACGGCGACATCGATGACCTGATCGACGCCCTCGTGATGGCCGACCAGGCCGACCGCCTGGCGATGGTCACGGCCGGCGACGAGGCCGACGGACGATGACCCGCCCGTCCGGGTTCGGGTCAAGGACCAGGTCCAAGTCCGAGCCAGGATCCCGGTCCAGTCCCAGATCCGGGTCCGAACCCGCGGCCCCTGACGTGGCCGTGCGGTTCCTGCCCGCCCGCTCCGGGCCGATCACCAAGGCGACCGACCTCGGTTCCGTGCAGGTCCTCAAGCATGGCGACCTGTTCCTTCTGACCGACGCCTTCGGCGACATCCACCCGGACTCGCGTGGTCTCGGGCTCTACGAGGGCGACACGCGGATCCTTTCGAGCGCCGTGCTCCGTGTCGAAGGTGAGCGCCCGGTGCTGCTCCAGACCTCGGCCGGCGCGAACTACCGCGGCTCGATCGTCATGACCAACGCCTCGGCCGATCGCAATCCGGAGGTGAAGGTCCATCCGACCGAAGGGCTCGTGGGACGGACGCTGGGCCTGACCCGGGACCGCGTGCTGGGGGTGGACGGGATGCGCGAGCGACTGCGTGTCGTGAACCACGGCGCCGAGTCCATCTCCGTGGACGTGGATCTGGCGCTGGGTGCGGATGGCGCGGACATCTTCGAGGTCCGTGGCTATCCCCGACCGTCGCGCGGTCGGTCGCTGCCCATCGCCGTTACGGACCGGTCAGTGACGTTCCGCTATGACGGCCTCGATGGGATCCGCCTGTCCACCCACGTGTCGTGCACCGATCCGGCCCGCGTGGAAGCCACGACGCCCGACGAGGGTGACGCGGCCGTCCGGCTCTCCTGGACCGTCACCCTGGCTCCGGGTGCCGGCCACCAGCTGGGCTGGACCGTCTGGTCGAGCACTGGCCCGGCCGACTCTCCGGGCGACTCCCCGGCCGACTCTCCGGGCGATGCCCCCGCCGATGCGCTCGACGACGCGGTCACACCGGCGGCGCTGGAGAGGCTCTTCCCGGCGACACCGTCGGTGGAGGCGGACTCCGGCTCGGCCGCCTACGACGATTGGACCGCGAGCACGTCCGTCGTCGATTCCGACCATGAGCTGTTCGATCTGGTCATCGCCCGCTCGGTCGCCGACCTGCGTCTGCTGCGCAATGACGGTCCTGATCCCGGCGAGCACTACGTCGCGGCCGGTGTCCCCTGGTTCAGCACGCTTTTCGGCCGCGACGCGATCCTCACCGCCTTCGAAGCCCTACCATTCCGGCCGCAGCTCGCGATCGAGACGCTCACGGTCCTTGCCAACCACCAGTCCACCGTGGATGACCCGACGCGGGATGCCGAGCCCGGGAAGATCCTGCACGAGCTGCGGACCGGCGAGATGGCACGGTCGGGCGAACTGCCACACACGCCCTACTTCGGTTCGGTGGACTCGACCCCGCTCTGGCTCGTCCTGCTCGGCGCCACGTTCGACTGGACCGGGGACCGTGCCCTGCTCGACCGACTGTGGCCCAACGCCCTGGCAGCTCTCGACTGGATCGATCGCTACGGCGACCGCGATGGTGACGGCTTTGTCGAGTACGAGCGACGGACCGAGCACGGGCTGCTCAACCAGGGCTGGAAGGATTCGCTTGATGCCGTTCGTGATCGAGCGGGCCGGACCGTGGATGGACCGATCGCCCTGGTCGAGGTCCAGGGGTATGTCTATGACGCCAAGCGCCGGCTCGCGGGGCTTGCCCGGGTCCGCGGCGACCATCAGCTGGCCGCGAGGCTCGAGGCCGACGCGGAGCGACTCCGCGATCGGTTCGCGTCTGCGTTCTGGTCCGATGACCAGCGCTTCTACGCGATGGCGCTCGACGGCGCCAAGAGATCGGCCGACGCGATCGCCTCGAACGCCGGCCACGGGCTGTGGTCCGGGATCGTGGCGCCGGAGCACGCGGCTTCGGTCGCGGAGCGACTGCTCGGGTCGGCCTGTACGTCGGGGTGGGGGATAAGGACGTACGCTGCGGACCAGCCGGGCTACAACCCGATCGGCTATCACACGGGCTCCGTCTGGCCGCACGACAACGCGCTGATCGCGGCTGGCCTCAAGCGCTACGGCTTCCATGACGCATGCGACCGCGTGGTGACCGCGGTGTTCGAGGCCGCCCAACGCTTCGAGCATTTCCGGCTGCCGGAGCTGTACTGCGGGTTCGACCGCGGCGACTCGACCGCGCCGGTCCCGTACCCGGTCGCCTGCTCACCGCAGGCATGGGCCGCCGGTGCCCCGTTCCTGCTGCTCTCCACCATGCTCGGCTTGCGGGCGCACGCGGAGCGCGGGGAGCTGGAGCTGGCGCATCCGCACCTGCCCGACTGGCTGACGCGGGTCACGCTCCGTGGTGTGCGCGTCGGTGACGCGAGCGTGGACCTGTTGTTCCACCGCTGGCGGGGGACGACCAGCGCCGAGATCCTGCGCAAGACGGGCGATCTCGCGGTCACGATCCGCCTGTGACCACGATGCCCGTCACGCCGCTCCGCCCGTGACAAACACCCGCGACCTGCTCGGCGGCGCCATCGAGCGGTTGAGCGCCGCTCCTGCGGACGCCGCTGTCGAGACCCCCAGACTCGATGCGGAACTCCTGCTGGCAGCGGCCGTCGGGGTGGACCGGACGGCCGTGGTCGCGCACCCCGATGCGCCGGTCGGAGCGGACGCCGAGCGGACCTTCCTCGACTGGGTCGAACGGCGTGCCGGCGGCGAGCCCGTCGCCTACCTGCGTGGCATCAAGGAGTTCCACGGCATCGCGCTCACGGTGGATCCGCGTGCCCTGATCCCGCGCCCGGAGACCGAGGCGATCGTGGACCTTGGCTTGGCCGAGATCATGGCGGGGCTCACCGGCCAGCCGTC
>CAYNGM010000049.1:0-10414 GCA_964396565.1 uncultured Anaerolineaceae bacterium
CAGTCATCCCGACCGCTATGGCCTTCGACGGATCCACCGTGATCTGTATCTCCGGCGCAGCCTCGACGAGGTCGCTCTTGAGGTTCGCGAGATCGGCGTTGCCTGACAGGCTGGCGACGACGGCGTCGGCTGCGGTCTTGACCGCTATCGGATCCTCCGCGCTGACGATGACGTTCAGCCCGTTCGAGGTGTATCCGGCGGCCTCCGCGACCTGGACATCGAAGCCATCGGTCTTGATCGGAGCCAGCTTCGCACTGATGTCCTGCGTCGCGGCCGACATGTCGACCGCTGGATCGAGACGGACCGTGAGGGTCGCGCTGTTCGCCGGCCGGCCGCTCTGGGCGGCATAGATGGTCTGGAAGCTCGTGTCGCCCTCACCCGGGATCGACGTCTGGACGAGCTCGACATCGGGGTCGGCGAGCAGGATCGTCTCGGCCTGGGTCGCCCTCGCCAGGACCGTCTCCGACGACGCGCCGGTCGGCGGGGCGATGCTTACCTGGAGGATCTTCTCCGACCCGGCGTTGATGAACTGGGTCGGCAGCAGCGGCACTAGCGCCAGCGATGCGAAGAACAGCGCTCCGGCCGCCACGACCACACCGAGTGCCGTCCACCTCGAGCGGACGACGCCCCTGATCAGCGGCGTGTACACGCGCACCCAGATCGAGCGCCTGGGCTCACCATCCTCGTCGACGTCCATGCGGACGCGATCGACCAGGAAGTAGGCGAGGACCGGGACGACGGTCAGAGCGCACACCAGCGACGCGAGCAGGGCGAACGTCACGGTCAGCGCGAACGGCAGGAAGAACTGGCTGACGAGCCCGCCGACGAAGCCGAGCGGCAGGAACACCGCGACCGTGGTCAGGGTGCTCGCGGTGATGGCACCGGCCACTTCGCGTGGCCCGCGCAGGACGGCCGCCATGCGCTCCTCGCCGAGCGCACGGTGTCGGTAGATGTTCTCGAGGACGACGATCGCGTCGTCCACGACCCGTCCGACGGCGACGGCCAGACCCCCCAGGGTCATGATGTTCAGGCTGATCCCGGTCAGTTGCATGACCACCAGGGCAGTCAGGATCGACAGCGGGATGCTGATCGCGGCGACCAGCGTCGAGCGGACGCTGAACAGGAAGAGGAAGATCGTGAGGACCGCGAACAGCGCCCCGAGACCACCCTCGCGGAGGAGTCCGTCAGTCGATTCCTTGATGAAGTCCGACAGGTCCGACACGATGACGATCGAGATCTTGTCCGCGTTCGCCGCGCCGATCTCGGTGAGCTTCTCGCGCACAGCGTCGGCGACGAGGACGGTGTTCGCGTCGGAGGTCTTGCTGACCGAAAGCGACAGCGCCGGGTTGCCGTTGGTGCGCGCGTAGCCGGTCGTTGCGACATCGACCGTCTCGACGGTCCCGAGGTCGCCGATGGTGATCGGGGTCGGCATCGCCGTCGGTGGAGCACTCGCACCCGGAGCGCCCGATGCTGTGGGATCACCGGGGGCCGTCGGACCAGTCGGGGTCGTCGGACCTGTCGGGGCCGTCGGACCTGTCGGCGCACCGCGGAACCCGACGACCAGCGATGCGATCTCATCCGGCGTGGTCAGCTGGCCGATCGTCGACACCGGGATCTTCGTCCCGCCAGCGGGCAGCTGGCCGGACGGGATGGTCAGGTTGTTGGCGGTCAGGACCCCACTGATCTGGGCCATCGAGACGCCACTCTGAGCAAGCTTCGCCGGGTCGAGCGTGACGATCAGGCGCTGCTCCAGACCACCCGTGACATCGACGCTGGCAACACCCTCGATGGCGCCGATCTCCGGGACGATCTGCGTTCGGGCGATCTCGGCGGCGGTCTCGAGCCCGTCCTCGCTGGTCGCACCGATGGACGCGATGATGACCGGGGCGGCGTTGATGTTGAGGGCGGAGGTGTTCGGCGAGACGCCCGCCGGCAGACCCGCCTTGGCGATCCCGTCCTCGATGGCCGCCTTGGCCTCCTTGACGTTGGTGCCGTACTCGAACTGGGCGATGACCAGGGCGATCGAGTTGGCCGACGTGGAGCGGACGGTCTTGAGTCGGGGCACGCTCGAGATCGCGCGCTCGATCGGGATGGCCACCTTTGACGCGACGTCCTCCGACCCGGCCCCCGGGAATGGGGCGATGACCGTGATCACCGGGAACTCGATGTCCGGCAGCAACTCCTGCTTGAGGCTGGTCCAGGCCGAGATACCGGCGATGAACAGGGCCCCCGCCAGCAGCAGCGTGACGCTGCGCTTGCCGACCGCGTACTCGGTGAGTCGATACAAGGTTGTGGCTCCCGTTCGTGGACATGGTGGTCGTGGCGAAGTCCGCGCAGGAGCGATCAGCGGGTGTGATCCGGCACGGGCGGCAGCGAAGGATAGCGCAGGGATGGGCTACCGGCCGTGTTCCGCCCGGGTGTGCGACCATCGGACACCCGATCGCTCACGTCGGGCCTGGAACATCGCGCAAGGAGAGACGCCATGGCAGCCATCCGTCGAGCCGAGGTCACCTGGGCTGGAGATCTCACGTCCGGGTCCGGGACCATCGATACCGTCACCAGCGGCGCGTTCGCCGGTCTGCCCGTGACCTGGGCGTCAAGAACCGGGGCCGCCGACGGCCGGACGAGCCCCGAGGAACTGGTCGCCGCAGCCCACGCCTCGTGCTTCGCGATGGCGTTCTCGGCACGGCTCGGTCGGGCGGGGCACCCGGCGGAGCGGCTGTCCGTGTCTGCCGAGGTCACCTTTGACAAGACCGATGCCGGCTGGAAGGTCGCGTCGTCGGCGCTCACGGTGCGGGGGGTCGTGCCCGGGATGGCCGAGGCGGACTTCGTCAGCGAGGCCGAAGCAGCCCGTGACGGCTGCCCGATCAGCGGCGCCCTCAAGGGCAACGTCGAGCTGTCGGTGGACGCGGCCCTCGTAAGCTGAGGTCGGTCTCCCTACCCGACGGTCAGCAGTCGTCGCGGGTTGGCGACGGTCATGGTCTCGATCTCCGCAGCGCCGATTCCGGCATCGCGCAGGCGTGGCAGGAACGACTCGGCGAGATAGGTGTAGCCGTTGCCACCGTAGTGACGCAGTTGCGAGTCGTGGCAGACGTCCTGTGAGAGCAGGACGTGGTCGACGTGTCCGCGTGAGAGCAGCTCCCGGAGCAGATCGATGACGCGCGCCTCGCCGTGGCGCTCGGCCGGCGTGAAGGACATGCCCAGGAAGTCGAACTCCACGCTGGCGCCACGTTCGATGATCGCGAGGTAGTGGTCAAGGTTGGGCCACGAGTCGGCGTGTCCGATGACCACCCGCGTTGGGTCTGCGCCCTCCGACTCGAAGATCGTCAGCTGGTCCAGCCCGACGGGTGACAGCACCGCGTGGGTCGTGATGGCCAGCCCGGTCCGACGGGCAGCGCGGGCCACGGCCCGGTGGACACGCTCCTCCGCGGCCGAGACCCATGGCTTGTCCGTACCGATCTCGCCGAGGATGCCCGGGCGGACACCCGACTCCCCCACCCCGTCGGTCGCCTCGCGGACGAGCTCATCGGCAAGCGAATCGACGGACCGCCGATCGAGATCGAGGGTCGCCGGATAGTAGGCGCCGCGATACCAGCCCGCGCCCATGACGAGGTGGAGGCCGCTCGTGTGCGCAAGATTCACCAGCCAGTTCGGGTCGCGCGAGACCCCGGCGGGCGTCAGGTCCACCAGACTCGAACCGCCGGCCGCGCGGAACGCCGCGAGCTCCTCGAGGATGACGGGTTCGTCGCGGGTCAGCTGCCAGTAATCCCAGCGGTCGGGGATGTGCCAGAGCGCGATCTGGGTGTGCTCGTGCGGCAAGGTGAACCCGAGTTCTCCGGGTTCGATCGGACCGAGGACCGTCTGGACATGCGCCATCAGGCGCGAATGCTACGCCGCGGGGACGTCCGGGCGCGCTGCGGCGATGACGACGGGCGGCCTATACCCCGAGCAGCGCCAGCGGGACGACCGCTATCCCGTCCCTTCGGCGGTAGGCGAATGGACCTGTCGTGATCACGACCGCGTCGAGTAGGTCAGTCCCGATCCTGGCGGCGAGCCAGCGGAGCTGCTCGACATCCCTGTCGCCGACGACCTGGGCGCCCTTGACTTCGATGGCCACCACGCGGCGATCCGCCCGCTGGCGATACCATCAGCACCCAGTCCACGATACCATCAGCACGCCTATCGCCGACCAGTGCTCGTGGTGCGTGACGGACGATCAGTGGCGATCAGCACGGGGCGTTCAGACTCCGCTGCCGCGGCCAGGAGCACCTCGACCATCGATCGTGCGCGGCGGAGTGTCGCGACGTGGTCGTAGCCAGGGCCATCCTCGATGCGCTGGAGGATCAATCCATCAAGGAGCGCCGTGAAGGCCCGCGCGACGGCATCGGCATCGAGCCATGTGGGCAGGTCGCCGCGGGCCATCCCCTCGCGCAGCAGCAGCGTGGCGGCACCGACCAGCCGCTCGCGGCGGCGAACCAGCATCTCGCGGACACCGGGCTCCACGTCACCCTCAGCCCATGCCCGGATGAGACCCACTTGCCCAGGCTCGCCCTCCACTGGATCGATGGTCTCGACGTAGTAGGCGACGGCGGTCGCCAGTCGATCGGCGGTGCCTTCAAGACCGGCCAGTCGAGCGCCCAGTTCATCGAGACCAAGGTCCGCGGTCGCATCGCAGGCACGCAGAAAGAGCTCGTCCTTGCCCCGGAAGTGGGTGTAGATGGCACCGACCGACAGACCCGATCGAGCCACCACATCGGCGATCGTGGCGCCGTGGTAGCCCTTCTCGGCAAAGACCTCCGTCGCTGCGTGGACGATCCTGTCGCGGACTTCCTGTTCGCGCTCGGCGCTGATGCGGGGCACGCTCTCTCCAAGTTTCGAAGAACATCCATTCACGGGTCGTGATCAGACCTTCGCGAACGGCCCTCACATGACCATTTGACACAAAGAATACTCGTTCTCTATCGTTGATGCTCGACAACACGCCACAGGACGCGGCGCCATGGCCTGCCGAACGGCCACGGCTGATCGCCAGATCGGAGAAGGACTCAGATGTTCCGTCGATGGGGAGCGTTCGTCTATCGCTTCCGCCGTCCCGTGGCCGCCATCGCGGTCGCCGTGGCCGTCCTGTCCATCCCGCTCGCATCCCAGCTCACGGGTTCCCTGAGCGCCGGCGGCTGGACCGACCCAGGCTCGGAATCGGCGGCCGTCACCAAGCGCCTGGCGGACGAGTACGACGCAGGGGGCGGGACGATCGTCGCGGTCTTCCGCGGTGCACCCGGCACGGACGCACGGTCAGCGACGGTCCAGGACGAGATCGCAGATTCGCTCAAGAGACTTGCCGACGACGACCGCGTAGACGCCCTGATCGGCTACGCACAGACGCGCGACGACCGGTTCATCAGCAACGATGGGACTTCGGCCTATGTCGTGGTCGCCCTTGGCATCACCGACGAACAGGCCGTCGATGAGATGCCCGGTCTGCGGGCGCTCGTCGACCAGCCAAGCGACCTGACCCTCCAGCTGACCGGGGTCGCGCCGGCCACCCAGGACCAGGCGACCCAGGCGGAACACGAGCTCATCCAGGCCGAGACGGTATCGTTCCCGTTCGCGGCGCTCATCCTCGTCCTGGTCTTCACCACGCTGGTCGCGGCGGGTATGCCGCTGCTGGTGGCGGCTCTCGCCATCCCGACCACCCTGGCGGGCGTCTACCTCGCCGCGCAGGTCACCGAGCTGTCCATCTACGTCCAGAACGTGGCCACCATGCTCGGGCTGGCGCTGGCCATCGACTACTCGCTGTTCATGGTCAGCCGCTTCCGCGAGGAACTGCGCAAGGGGCGAGCGGTCGGGACGGCGGTCGAGATAACGGTCGCCACGTCGGGCAAGGCGGTCGCCTTCTCCGGTCTGGCCGTGGCCGTTGGTCTGTCCGGCCTCCTGCTCTTCCAGCCGGCCGCCCTGCGCTCGTTCGGGATCGGCGGCGCGCTGACCGTCGGTGCATCGCTGTTCTTCGCCCTGACCTTCCTGCCGGCCGTGCTCGGCATGCTCGGCCCACGAGTGAACGCCGGCGGTGTCGCCGGGCTGCGTGATCGGATCCGACGCGTCTTCGGACGCCCCGTTGGTGCCGCTGCGGCGACCGCCCGGGAGTCGCGCTGGGAGCGTGTCGCCCACTGGGTGATGGCCCGACCGGTGGCCGTGCTTGTCCCGACGCTCGCCTTTCTGCTCATCCTGGGGACGCCGTTCTTCCGCCTCGAGCAGGGGATCCCTGACGCATCCATCCTGCCCGCCGGCATCGAGAGCCGCGAGGCATCGGTGGCGCTGGCCCGCGACTTCCGCGCCGGCGAGACCTCGCCGATCATCGTTCTCGCCGACGTGGATGGTTCACCGACCGATGCCGCGAATGTCGGGCGGATCCTCGAGCTGAGCGCATCGATCGACCGCGTCGAGGGCATCGACCGCGTCGAGGGGCCCTTCGCCGGTCTGGTCGATCCGAAGACCGGGACGCCACTCGATGCCGCCGGTATTGCCGCTCTGTACGCGGCTCCTCGCGCGCAACTCCCCGCGGAGCTCGCCGCGGGTCTTGACCGCCTGCGTGCGACGTACATCAGGGGTTCCACCGTCCGGCTCGACGCGATCAGCCCGATCGCGCCGCTCAGCCCGGCCGGCACGGAGGTCGTGCCGCGGGTCCGCGCCGTGACCCAGGCGGGCGTCACCACCCAGGTCGGCGGCCTTGCCGCTGATGGCGCCGACTTCATGGCCAGCCAGGCGGCCACCATCCCCTACGCCATCGGGCTGACCCTGTTCGCAAGCGGCCTCATCCTGTTCCTGCTCTTCGGCTCGGTGGTGATCCCGGCCAAGGCCATCCTGATGACCCTGCTCTCGATCAGTGCCTCGTTCGGGGCCCTCGTGTTCATCTTCCAGGAGGGTCACTTCTCCGACATCCTGGGTTTCCAGTCGCCAGGTTTCACCGTCGCCGGCAACGCGATCATCATGTTCAGCGTCCTGTTCGGCCTGTCGATGGACTACGAGGTGCTCCTGCTCTCGCGGATCCAGGAGGCCTACCGACGAACAGGCGACAACACGGCGTCGGTCGCGGAAGGGCTGGCCAAGACGGCCGGGGTCATCACCGGTGCCGCGCTGATCATGGTCACGGTCTTCGCAGCCTTCGCCCTGGCCGAGTCGATCACCATCAAGAGCATCGGGGTCGGCATGGCCATCGCGGTGCTCCTCGATGCCACGGTCGTGCGGGTCCTGCTGGTGCCGGCCACGATGCGCCTGATGGGTCGCTGGAACTGGTGGGCCCCCGGGCCGCTCAAGCGCCTGGCCGACCGACTCGGCTTCGACCACGTCGAGGAAGGTGAGGGCCTGGACGACGGCGACGATGACGCCGGTCAGGGCCCCGGCAGGCGTTCCTCCCAGTCCACCCAGTCGGCGCCACTCGCCTCCACGTAGCCGTCGACGGCCGTCCCTACCGTCGGATAGAAGGCGTCCGCCCCGATCCGCTCGAACAGCCCGTACCCGCGCAAGCGGTCCTTGACCGGATCCTTGAGTTCGGCGAAGCGCAGTCGGATACCGCGGCGCCCGACATCGGTCAACAGGTCCTCGAGCATGTCAGCGGCGGTCATGTCGATGTCGGTCATCGGCTCGGCCGCCACGACCACCCAGCTGACCGGGCCTCCGCGCGTGGCGATGGCGTCCTCGAGATCCTCGCGGAACGCCTCGGCGTTGGCGAAGAACAGCGGCGCATCCCAGCGGAAGAGGACGAGCCCGTCGATCTGGCGCGCCTCCGGATAGCGCGTCACGTCGTGGTACCCCTTGAGACCGTCGACGCGGCCAAGGACCGCCGAGTACGGACGCCACGCTCGCCAGAAGAACGCCGCAAGGGCCAGTCCCACGGCCAGGAAGATGCCCTGGATCACGCCGACCAGCGCGACCCCCAGGAAGGCCACCATCGACAGGGCGAACTCGCCGCGGCGCAGACGCCACAGCCGAATGAGCCCCTGGACATCCACGAGCGAGGTGCACGCGACGATCACGATCGCCGCGAGCGTCGGCTGGGGCAGGTTCGTGGTCAGCCACGGCACGGCGACGAGCAGCAGCACGATCAGCACCGCCCCGACCACCCCGGTCAGCTGGGTCCGGCCGCCGGCGGCCTCCGCAACTGGCGTCCGGGACGCGCTGGCGCTGATCGGGAATCCGGAGGCGAAGGCCGCTCCGATGTTCGCCGCGCCAAGGGCGACGAGCTCCTGGTCCGGTTCGACGCGAACGCCCGCACGCAGGGCGAAGGTCCGCGACAGGACGCTCGTGTCGGCGAGGGAGACCACCGCGATCGCGAACCCTCCGGCGACCATGGCCGTCAGGTCGTCAAGTGGCACGGAGGGCACGGCCAGCCGCGGGATCCCCGGCGGGAGTGGTCCGACGAGGTCGACGCCAAGCCGCCCGACGTCGAGGATGGACGCGAGGGCGGTCGTGGCGGTCGTCGCGATGACGATGCCGGCGGCGCCGTAACGACGCCACCGTGCGATGATCATGATCACGAGCGCCAGTACCCCGATGGTGAGCGACGCCGTGTTCGCGCTGCCGCTGAGAAGGCCCGAGACGAACTCCCTGGTCTCCGCGATCAGGCCGTCGGCGTCGACGGAGAACCCGAAGAGCTTGGGGAGTTGACCGACGAGGACGGTCAGCGCGATGCCGTTGAGGTACCCGATGCGGATCGGCTTGGAGAGCAGGTCGGTGAGCAGACCCAGGCGAAGGAGGCCGAAGGCGATGCCGAACGCCCCGGCGATGAGCGCCAGCCCGCCAGCCAGCTCGACCGCCCGGGCCTCGTCGCCGGCCGCGAGCGGGATGATGGTGGCGGCGATGATCGCGGCGAGCGAGGAGTCCGGCCCAAGGACCAGGATCCGGCTCGGGCCGAGGACCGCGTAGACCAGGAGCGGGACGATCGTGGCGTACAGGCCGGTGATGGCCGGGAGTCCGGCGGCTTGTGCATAGCCCATCCCGACCGGTACGAGCACGGCCGTCAACACGAACCCGGCGGTGATGTCGTCAGGCAGCCACGTCCGCTGATATGTGCGCAGGACGTCGAGTCCGGGTACGCCGAGACGCGGGGGCGCGATCACCGACTCCTCCTGGTCCGGCCGAACGGGACGATCGCGAGAGCGTACCCTGCAACGCATGGACCCATCACCAGATCCCGTGACCCGACTCGGACCCGACAGCGGCGGGCGTGGGCCGGGCGAGGGCGGCCCCGGGCCCGACATGCGTGTCTACACCTGGGAGTGGGGCACGCCGGGAGCACGCCGTCCGGGACTGCCCTGGATCGGCATCTTCCTGGTCGTCTTTGGCGTGCTGCTGCTCATCCAACGGCTCAACCCCGCGGCGGAGGGGCTCACTTCGATCTTCGGCATGGCCATCGGCATCGCGTTCCTCATCAAGTGGGCCGTGGACCGTGGGACGGGCTCGCTGTATGCCGGCGCGCTCATCACCGCGCTGGTGGCCCCGGGCGTGATCAACGCGGCTGGGTTCGATGCAGACGGCCTCGGCACGCTGTGCTTCGGGGTGGCCTTCCTGTTCATCGCGGCGGTCCGGGCTGCCGGTGGTGGTGGTTGGGGCTGGCAGCTCCTGTTCGGCGGGCTGCTCGCCCTGATCGGTGGGGCGAACATGCTCACCCCCGAGATGGGTGGCCTGATCCTGCCCATCGCCCTCCTCGTCCTCGGGGCTGCGCTCCTTGTCGGGAGCTCCCGCGGGCGACGGCCATGACGGACCTAGCCGAGTAGCCCCACAGCCTCGTCGATGGCGTCGCCCAGGACCTCCGCGATGCGGGTGAGTTCGTCGTCGCTGACCACGAACGGCGGACCGAGCAGGATCATGTCCCCGTCCGTGCCATCCGCACCACCCGTTCCCGAGTAGACGAGGACGCCACGCTCGCGGGCGGCTCGCACGATCGACTCGGTGACGCGCGCGGCGCGCGGGTACGGCCGGCGGGTCTCGCGATCCGCGACGAGTTCGATGCCGACAAGCAGCCCGCGACCGCGGATGTCGCCGACGGCCGCCGTCCCATCGAGACGTCCGTGCAGGAGCGCAAGGAGCCTCTCCCCCTTGGTGGCGCTGGCGTCCACCAGCGACTCGTCGTGGAGGATCCGCAGGACCTCGCGGGCGACGACCGCACCGACCGGCGCATGGGAGTAGGTGAAGCCGTGCACGAACCCGGCCCCGGGAGCCGTGACCGTATCGAACACCATCTCTGACGCGGCGACGAACCCGAACGGCCAGTAACCGGATGTCGCACCCTTGGCGGCGACGAGCAGGTCAGGTCGCACGCCCCAGTGATCGAGCGCGAACCAGCGCCCGGTGCGCCCGAACCCGGTCATCACCTCGTCGGCGACCAGGAGCACCCCGTGGCGGCGACATACCTCCGCGA
>CAYNGM010000050.1:0-10377 GCA_964396565.1 uncultured Anaerolineaceae bacterium
ACCCGGCGCCAGCTGGCTGAGCAGGCCATCGTCCAGGCGTCCAGCGCACAGTGGGCCGATGCTGCGGCGACCAATCGCAAGCTGCTCGAGTTGGGTCCCGATGCCGAGGCCGAGAATCGCCTGGCCAAGGCGCTCTGGGAGCTCGGCTATCTCGGCGAGGCTCGCGAGCACTACCAGACCGCCCTCGCCCTCGACCCGACCAACCGGATCGCCGAGCGGAACATCGACCGCCTGAAGGTGCTCCTGCACGCGGCCGGTGAGAAGACCGTGCCGGCGATGGAGGGCAGCAAGGCTCCCGTCGGGATCTTCGTCGAGGAGACGGGCAAGACCGGGTTCGCCTACCTGACGGACCTTGCGACTCCCAAGGAGCTTGCCCAGGTGAACCCGGGCGACTACGTCGAACTCACCCCGGAGGGCAGCCGGCTGATCGCCATCAGCAACGGGGTCCGGATCGGCGTCGTGGAGCCACGTGTCGCGGCGCGCCTGCTCAAGCTGATCGCCGACGGCAACAAGTACGCGGCCGGCGTGACCAGCCTCGGAGACAAGGACGTCCGCCTGATCATCCGTGAGATCTTCCAGGATCCGTCGAACTACGGGAAGGTGAGCTTCCCGACAGCTGCGAAGTCGACCGACCTGCGGCCGTACACGAAGGGCACCCTTGTCCGCGAGGAGGCGGACCTTGAGGAGGACCTCGAGGACGACGAGGAGGACGAGGAGATCGAGGACCTCGATCGCGTCCTGCCGCCGGAGTCGACCACCGACGAGGCCTTCGAAGAGGAGCCCGACGAACTCGACGAGCCGTAGGCTCGACGCGTGCCGTCGGCTCGAACGCCCCGCGCGACGCGACCCGTCAGGGTGGCGCCAGTCCAGGCCATGCCTCGGCCAGACGGCGGAAGCCCCACCAGCCATCGACCGGACGGTCGTCACGGTCAAACGGCGTCTCCTTGATCACTACCGATGTGCGGTCCGGCGTGAGCGCATCGGTGCATGACCGGTCGATGAGGGCGAGGTGCCGTGGCTCGTGGCCGAGTCCCACGACCGCGAGGCTGGTGATCGACCAGTGATCGAGCGCCGTTCCGGAGATCCAGTCGAGTGCCGGGCCCTCGACGCACGCGACGGTCGCGGCCGCGAGGGTGTCCGACAGGCGTTCTCGAAGGCCGATCCACGACACCGCCTGCACGCCCAGCACGATCGAGAAGACGAGCGGTGCGCCGACCAGGACGACGCGGCGATCCCACGTTGGTGACCGGCGCAGCAGGTCGATGACCGCAAGACCCCAGACCGGGAAGGACAGGATCACCGGCCAGGCCCGGAAGCGAAGCCCGCTCGACCAAGCCCGTGGATCATCCGCCCACGACACCAGGACCATCAGCGTGGCTGCCAGGATCGCGACGATAACGGCGAACCGGGCTCGCGCCGGCAGCCGCACGAAAGCGAGGACCCCGATCGTCCACGCGGCGATCGGGGCGATGACGGACGGATCCGCGATCGATGCCCTGAACTTCGCGGCAAGTTCGGGCAAGGAGGACGCCTCGACCTCGTAGGGGATGCGAAGGAGGTATGCCGCGAGGGACAGTCCGATGCCGATCAGGACGAGACAGAGGCCGACAGGCGGACCGTCGGGACGGGTGGAACCTCCTGCCGTACCCGGTGCGACCGGGGACACGCCGTCCCTTGCGGCTCGGGACCTGATGGCTCCAGCCAGAAGGCTGATCAAGCCGACGATGACCAGGCTAGGGCCGGCGAACGGGTGACAGATCGCCAGAAGGACCACGAATGTCGCGACCAGCAGCTTGTGCCGGACCAGCGATCCAAGGGCCGACGCCAGCACGAGCGCCCATGCGAGATTCGCCGCGATCCCGGCCTCGGTCAGGAAGTTCATCTGTCCCGGCAAGGTAACGAGACAGATGCCGAGGGTCGGCCAGAGCATCGCCGCAGGCCGGTCCCGTCGGACGACCCACCACGCGGCGAGCCATCCGATCAGGGGCATGGCCGCATACGGGACGGAGAAGGCGAGCGATGCTCGATCCACGTCCCCGTCGATCCTCGTGATCAGGATGGCTGGGCTCTGCAGGACCGCATGGATCGCCCGCCGAACGAGGAACGTCGGAGTCCCGGTATCAGCGGTCCGTACGAAGAACCACGCTCCATCCCAGGTGAGCGGGCTTCGGGCGAGGGCAGAGACGACCAGTCCGACCGCCATGATCGACGCGCCCACCGCGACCGCGATCACCCAGCGACGGACGAAAGGTGCCATCGAAGCGCGCGTCGTGATGTCGTTCGACATCGTCTGCGGTCGACCATCCATTCGGGCAGGGTAGCCGGGGTCGGCTAGCATCTGCGGGCCATGACCGTTCGGACCGGTTCCCATCGCGTCGACCCGGGCCTGTCCCTGCCTGCATTCGAGCGCATCGCACCAGTGCCACCGCTCGGCCTTCTGTCGGCCCGGATCGATGCTCACACGGGTCCGGGCGACGTGGTCGCGGATCTGGCCGGTCGTGGCGGCTGGGTGGCACGGGCGGCGCTCGATCGGCAGCGCCGCGCGGTATCGATCGAATCGCAGCCCATGACCCGGCTTCTGGCGGAGGTCGTGCTGCGGCCCCCGGACGTGCGCCATCTGGACGCTGCCCTCCAGGGGATCTCGGCATCACCTCGTGGCGAGTCCAGCCTGAAGGTCTCGATCAGCGACATGTATGCCACGCGCTGCGCGACGTGTGGGCGCGGGTTGGTCGTGGACGAGGTCGTGTGGGTAGCCCGCGAGGATGGAGAGGCCGAGCCCGTCGAGCGCGTCTACCGGTGCACGGTATGTCGCGACCAGCGTGGCGGCACGGAGGGGCGCACGGCCCCCCTTGATGCGGACGATGTGCGACGCGCACTCGCCGATCCGGGCATCGAAGCCGCACGGACCTCCGCGCGGGACCGCTTCGCGCCGATCGATGGCGCGCCGGATCTGGTCGACGAGCTCCTCGATCTCCACGCTCCCCGCCAGCTGGTGGGCCTGGTCGCGATCATGGAGCGCATCGAGGGCGACCTGCGGGCCGCCCCGGTCCTCGCCGCGTTGCGTCTGGCTTTCCTTCACGCGCTGCTGCCTGCCAGTCGCCTTGGGACGTCCGGCGGGCGTTCGGCCGGCCTGAGGGTCTCGGGAGGCCACGTCAAGCTGCCCGCGGCCGTGGTCGAGAGATGGCGCGAGCGAAACCCGTGGGTCGCGTTCGAAGAGGCATCCAGGCTCGTTCGCGGGTTCGTGCAGCAGCTCGAGGGCGGTGCCGTCGGTCCGCTCCAGGCGCGCCTTGGTGAGGACCTGCGTGCGCTTGGCGAGGGTAGTGCGACGACCGTCCTGGCGGTGGCCAGTCCGTCCGCCCTGCGGGCACTCCGCGCCCCGGCCACGTCATCGGACCGTGCGCCGACCAACGATCCGCGGATCCGCCTCGTTCTCGGCCAGCCGCCGGTTCGTCCGAACCTGGAACGACTCATCACGGCCTATTACCACACGAGCTGGGCGCTCGGTCGCGACGCAGCGTCGCTCCTGCCGATCGACGCCCTCGCCGGCCAGCACCTGCGCGCTCCATGGTCATGGGGTGCCGTGTCGATCGCCCGGTCGCTGGCCGCGGTCGAGCCATCGATGGCCCGCGATGGTCGAGTCGTCCAACTGATCGATGGTGGTCCCGAGGCGTTGGCCGCGGTCGCCATCGGTGGCGCTTCTGCCGGCTACCGGGTCGTCGTCGCCCGCGCGGCCGACCCCGACGACCAGACCGGCTCCGTGATCGAACTGGTCCCGCCCGGCGCCGTCGTCCCGCCGGGTCCGCGCACGCGGGCCAACGTGGGCCTGCCGGCGATCGCCGGAGGCCCCGGTGATCCGGACATGGTTCCGGGGCCCGGGCTGTTCGCTCCACCAGAGCGGTTCGACAGGCGGCCCTTCTCGTCCGTCGATGCTGCGCGTGTCGTCACCGATGCCGCCGTCGAGACCCTGAGGGCACGTGGCGAGCCGGCGCGCTTCGAGCGATTGTTCGGAGAGATCCTTGTCGGACTGGACCGGGCCGGCCAGCTTCGCCGGTTGGCTGCGGGCTCGGCGCCACTGGCGATGGACGCCCCATCCGACCCCCCGACCACGGCCGCGTCGAGCCCTGCCGGCGACATCAGCGATCCGGGTGACGGCGGCGTCGACGGCGGGGCGGGCGGTTCTGGGTCGCGCCCTGCGTCAACGACGTCACATGCCGTCGTCACCGGCCGTGGCAGTCGGACCGCTGAACCAGCTGCTGATCCGGTCGAGCGTCTGCTCGCGATCATCCGCGAGGAACTGGGCAAGCCCTCGCAGACCCGCGTCGCGGAGATCGAACCGGGGCGCTGGTGGCTCACGCGGGCGGACGACCGGGAAGCGGCCGCACCGGCCCTTGCCGACCGGGTCGAGTGGTCGGTGTTCAGCCTCCTCTCGACTGCCGGACCGATGTCCGAGGCGGCGTTCTACGAGCGCATCGCGACCATGTTCACCGGCCACGACCTGCCCGACGAGACGCTCGTTCGGGCGTGTCTCGAGAGCTATCGGAGCCCCGACGGCGGTCCGGATCGGATCACGACCCGCGATGACCTCCTGACCCGCAGCCAGCAGCACAGCGAGCTTATCGCGGCGATAGCCGATGGCGGTCACCGGCTCGGGATGCGGGTCTGGATCGCCGAGCGCGAGCAGGGTCGCCGCTTCGGCCGCGGCAATCTCGGTGATCTGCTGAGCGACCGCGAGCGGACCGCCTACCTTGGGAGCGTCGTGCGCTCGGCAGATGCGTTGACGGAAGTAGACGCTGTCTGGTATGTGCGTGGCAAGGTCGCCCTGCTCTTCGAGGTCGAGTGGACGGCGATCCTGGGCGACACGTTGCTGCGCCGCCACGCGCGCATCGGATCGGATCCGCGACTGGTCCGCTTCCTCGTCGTCGCCCCGGAGCGGACGGAGCTCATACGTCACAAGCTGGAACGCTCACCACTCCTGCGCTCGGCGCTCGAGGACCATGCCTGGAACATCATCAAGTGGGAGCATCTGCGGACCTTTCTGGCCGATGATCCGCCCGACCTCGAGTCGCTCGAGCCGTTGCTGGGACTCGATCCATTGGTCGAGCGCGGTGGCGAACAGATGCCGATGTTCGGCGGCTGACGACGCGGACCCACGACCGGGACGAACGACCGCGACGCGCCGGCGAGTCGAGAGGCGTGCGGTACCCTTGCGCCAACGACCATCCGGACGACCCAAGTGGCTTCCGGCCCCCGCTGCAGACACGAGGCGACCGCACCCCGATGACCGATCCGACATCCCCTGTCAACGACCTTGCGGAGCAGTTCTGGGAGGGCATCCTGGAGCTCGAGCCGACGACTGCGACGTTCTACGGCGACGAGCGCTACGCCGATCGCCTGGAGGATCCGACACCAGGGGGCCGGGCGAGGGTCAGGACCCTGATGGCAACGACCGCGGCCGCCGCAGCGGCCATCCCCGTCGGTGGCCTCTCCACCGAGGAGCGGATCACCCGCGACATGCTCCAGGTCGTCGGTGAGCTTGCCGTCGAGGAGGACGACCAGGGCCTCTACCAGCTCCGTGTCGTTGATCAGATGGGCGGACCGCAGCAGCTATTGCCCCAGCTGACATCGTTCCAGCCCGTCGACACGCCGGAGCGGCTCGATGCGTTCATCGCCCGTCTGCACGCCTACCCGGCGTTCATGGCGGCCAACACCGACATCCTGCGCGAGGCCCTCTCGAGCGGTCTGACGGCGCCCTCGATCGTCACCGAGCGGACCATCGCCCAGATCGACCGGATGCTCGCCATCCCGCTCGACGAGGCGATCATCCCGTCAAGCGTCCAGGGCGTCTCCGACGCCGATCGCGAGCGGATCCGGGAGGCAGTCCGCGACGTGGTCTACCCGGCCGACGCCGCCTTCCTCGAGGCACTGCGCGGTGAGTACCGCCACGCCAGTCGCGAGGACCCCGGCATCTGGTCTGCTCCCAACGGGGAGCAGCTCTATCGCACCGCGATCCGGAGCTGGACCACGCTGGACATGGATCCGCGTGAGATCCACCAGATCGGCCTGGATGAGCTCGACGCGATCGAGGATGAACGGCGCGTCATCGCCCGGGCGGCAGGGTTCGGCGACGACACCGTCGCCTACCGCCGGTCGCTTGACGCACTACCCGGAAACACGCCCGCGACAAAGGATGAACTGGTAGCCCGGGCGCGGGAGGACATAGAGCGGGCGATGGCCGCGGCGCCGCGCTACTTCGGGCGGTTGCCCGTGGCCGGCTGCGAGGTCCGTGCTGTCGAGGAGTACAAGGAGCGCGACTCGCCGTTCGCCTACTACTACCCGCCGTCGGGGACCGGTAGCCGGGATGGCATCTACTACGCCAACGGCTACGACCTGGCCACACGCAAGTACACCAAGCTCGCCTCGACGACCTATCACGAGGCAGCTCCCGGCCACCACTTCCAGATAACCCTCGAGATGGAGCATCCGTCGCTGAACCGATTCCGACGCCTCGGCTCGCGGATGGTCGGCGGTGCCTACGTCGAGGGCTGGGGGCTGTACAGCGAGCGACTGGCCGACGAGATGGGCCTCTACCGCGACGAGGGCGAGCGCTTCGGGATGCTCGACGGGCAGGCCTGGCGCGCGGCGCGGCTGGTGGTCGATACGGGGATACATGCCCTGCGCTGGGGGCGTCAGCAGTCGATCGACTTCCTGCGTGATCGCGCCGGGCTGTCGGAGACCGACGCGGTCATCGAGACCGATCGGTACATCTGCTGGCCGGGCCAGGCGCTCACCTACAAGCTCGGGCAGCGCCAGATCGAGGCGCTTCGACGTCAGCTCGAGGCCCGTGACGGCAGCGCTTTCGACCTGCGCTCGTTCCACGACGAGGTGCTGGGCCACGGATCCCTGCCCCTGGCCACGCTCGCCCGTGAGCTACCGACCTGGGTTGCCAGCCCGGTCTGATCGCGCCTAGGAGTCGAAGCCGACGCCGAGTGCGTCAAGTGTCCGCAGGAGGAGGCCGCGCCGACCCTCCGCGCGATCGGCTCGATCAAGCTCCCGTCGCACGGTCTCGACCGCGACCGTGCGCAGTGGCTCGGGCGGGAAGGGGATCGGTGGCGTCCGCACGAAGCGCAGACGCAGGCGATCCTCGTCCGGTCGCAGCAGGAAGTCGCGAATCACCCCGCCGGCCCACCGACTTGCGCCCACCCCGAGCCCGGTGTAGCCGAGGGCGTAGGTGACGCGACCACCCATGGTCTGTCCAAAGGTCACGCAGAACCGCGTCGTGGTGTCGATCGCCCCGCCCCAGCGATAAGGGAAGGACAGGCCGTCGAGCTGTGGGAACGCCCGGAAGAACTGGGCCTCCAGCCGCTCGAATGTGGCCGGTCGTCGGTCCAGTCCCGGTCCCACCCGACTTCCCGGGTGGTAGATGGCGTCATAGCCGCCCCACAGGATCCGGTCGTCGGCGGTCAGGCGGAAGTAATGGAACTGGTTGTTGGCGTCGGACAGGCCCTGGCGTCGCTTCCAGCCGATCGAGTCGCGCTGGTCCGAGGTGAGCGGCTCGGACACGATCGCGTAGTCGTAGACCGGCACGAAGGTCAGGGACAGGCGGCGCAGCCAGCCCGAGTATGCCGAGGTGGCGACGACGACCTGGTCGGCGCGGACCGTGGCTCCGGCGGTCGTCCGGACATCGACTCCACCGGCCCGGCGCCGGAGTGATCGAACCCGGGTGCGCTCGTGGATCGCCACTCCCCGGGATCTGGCCACGCGCGCGATCCCCCGGCACAGCTTCACGGGGTCCAGCAGCACGTCCTCGCCGGGGGCCCGGTACAGGCCCGCCTGCCAGAGTGGCGAATGGACCTCCGCTCGGGCCGCATCCCGATCGAGGAACTCGAGGTGCTCCCCATACCCGGCCGCCTCGTCGACCCACGCCTTGAACTCGTCCACCTGGTAGGCCTGATCGGCCAGGGTCAGGGTCCCCGTTTCCTCGAGGTCGCAGTCGATATCGTGGTCGATCGTGAAAGCCACCAGCCCGCGCAGGTTCTCCCCGCCCTCCTGCTGGAGGCGCTCGAGCTCGTCCGGGAAGTGGCGGATGCCGTTGGCCAGACCGTGGGTCAGGCTCGCCTCGCAGAAGCCGCCGTTCCGGCCCGATGCCCCGAACCCGACGGTCTCTGCCTCGATGACCATCACCCGCAGAGATGGGTCGGTATCGGTCAGCGCGATGGCCGTCCACAGCCCGGTGAATCCGGCGCCGATGACGACCACATCGGTCGTCAGCGTGGATCCGTCGGCGAGCGGCGGGTCGTTCGTCCCGGACGGCTCCGAGGTGCGCAGCCAGTAGCTGATCGGAACGTGACCAGGTGGGTCGTTGGGGCGTGGTGGGGTGTCCATCACGTGCATCGTGCCATGTCGGGCGTTCAGGCTGCCGATCGGCCGTATCACACGCATCGCACGCTGGACGAACTCTGTGCGGTCGAGATTCGCACGCGCACGGGCAGAACCGAACGAAAGTCGCGTTGACGTGCCGTCTCACGCTGTGGCACGATGACCACCCACCCGTCCCGTATCGTGCAACGCGACCCCCCCGGGTTTGCGTCGCGGTCGCGGGTCGATATCCCACCGCTCGAGGTCCTTCATGGCCACCGAACCCGCCTCCGCCCCGACCCCGACCCTGCATCGTGATGCGCAGCACGCGATGTATCGGCGAGCCCTCAGGACGCTGCCAGGTGGGGCGGATTCGAACTTTCGGGCCTGGGGTGAGGACACGGTCTATGTCGACCGCGGCAGGGGCGGCCTCGTCTGGGACATCGACGGCAACGAGTTCGTCGACCTGCGCATGGGCTATGGCCCGGTCATCCTCGGTCACGGCGACGCCCGCGTCGACGACTACGTCAACGAGCGGATGCGCCAGGGCGTGTCCTTCTCGCTGACGAGCGAGGACGAGGTGCGTGCGATGGAGCTCGTCAAGGAGCTGACGGGCTGGGTGGACAAGGCGCGCATGACGGTGTCCGGGACCGAGGCGACGATGCACGCGATGCGCGTGGCGCGTGCCTACACCGGGCGCGAGAAGATCGTGAAGTTCGAGGGCCAATACCACGGCGTCCACGACTACGCCCTGATCAGCGTCGGCCCCGACGACATGTCGGAGCTGGGTGATCCGGACGCCCCGGTCGCGCTGGCCTGGGGTCGCGGGATCCCCGGTGCCGTCGCCGAGACCATCATCCCCGCGCGCTACAACCGGATCGATCGCCTGCGCAGGCTGTTCGAGGAGCAGGGGCAGGACATCGCGGCGGTCATCGTCGAGCCCGTTCTCGGCAACGCGCAGGGGATCATGCCCCAACCCGGGTTCCACAGGGAGATGCGGGCGCTCACCGAGGAATTCGGCATCCTGCTCATCTTCGACGAGGTAAAGACCGGCTTCCGCTTCGCCAAGGGTGGGGCCGCCGAGTACTTCGGGATCACCCCGGACCTCGGGACGTTCGCCAAGGCGATGGGCAACGGCTATCCGGCGGCGGCGTTTGGGGGACGCGAGGAGGTCATGTCGGTCCTGCCCGACAAGGTCAGCCATGGCGGGACCTATGCTGGCAACCGGGTCGCCGCCGCCGCCGCGGTCGCGACTCTGCAGATCCTGCGTGACACCCCGGCACTCGAGACCATCCACGCGACCGGACGACGCATCCAGGACGGCCTGCGCGAGATCCTCAACCCGGTCGGCATCCCGTACCACTTCACGGGGCATCCGTCGATGTTCGGGGTCATGTTCCGCGAGGATGTGGCGACCGAGTACCGCGACTGGGCGACCACCGACCATGAGCTGTACGACGCGATCGCGGTCGGGATGCACGCGCGAGGCGCCATGCCGGAGCCTGACTCACGTGAGCCGTGGTTCGTGTGTGAGGCGCACGCCGAGGGCGACATCGTCGACCGCGTCCTGACGGCGTTCGAGGACTCGACGCGGGCAGCGCTCGACGCGCGAGCCCACGGCGGTGTCAATGTCACCCCACACGGCGGCATGGCCGCGCCGGCCGCAGGCTGAAGGGTCCGGGCGCACGATGGTGCTCGACGGGAACGCGGTTCGCTCCGTCGATCGCGCTGCGGCCCTTCTGCTCGCCCTCGGGGAGGCACGCGGCGAGGCCGGGGTGACCGAGCTTGCTCGACGCCTTGGCCTGCACAAGTCCACCGCCTCGCGACTCCTCGGGACGCTCCAGAAGCGCGGGCTGGTCGAGCAGGATGAGGAGACCGGCAAATATCGTCTGGGCCTTGTCGTCATCCATCTGGCCGAGACAGCCGAACGGACGCTCGACCTGCGCGGGATCGCTCTGCCGGCGCTCGAGCACCTCGCCCGGCTGACCCATGAGACGACGGGACTGGGTGTCCTTGACGGTG